>JAUWNT010000090.1 GCA_030612495.1 Candidatus Aminicenantota bacterium | reverse complement strand
ACATTGTCTCTATACATTCCATAAAGTTTAGTAAAGCCAATGATGACCAGCCCTTTATTTTTTAAGTTTTTATATTCTTCTATTAAGGTTGGAATAACTGTTATGCAAGGGCCACACCATGTTGCCCAGAAATCAATAACAACAACTTTCCCTTTTAAATATTTTAAAGACAAAGGCTGCGAATTGATCCAGGTCTCTGCGGAAATAGGAGGAGCTGGTTTATCAATTAATTCAATATGAGAAAGTTCTGATTCAAGAGAAGATTTTTCTCTTGAATTGGTTGTGATTGATATTGCTTTGTTTATGAGATCTTTTGCTTTTATTAAATTTCCTTTGTCCTTCTCAATTGAGGCGAGTTTTGAATAGACTCTGGGTTTGTAAATAGATACTGTTTTGGGTATATCTTTGGATATTAAAAATTTACTTGCAAATTCATTAACTGTTTTTATATCATCAGACATAAAGGTGAAATATAAATAAGCCATAAAAAGATCTTCATCTCTTTTTAGTTTTGGTTCTATTTCTTTAAATAGCTTTAATGCTTTTTCAGTGTTTCTCTTTGTAAACAGAATTTGAACTTTTACTTTTTTGGCTTCTGTAATATATTTGGATTTTTTATTAATAAGAGTATTTATTTTTTCTTCTGCTTTTTTTAGTTTTGATTTGTCAATTTGCGATAGGTTAAGTAATACTTTACTTCTTAAAATTTCAATTTTATCAGTAGATGGGTTATTTTCATATTTTTTTAATAGCTCTTCTAAATCTTTACTTTTTGTTTGCATAAAACTCATATATTCTTCTCTAGATTTTATTTTATCAAGTTTTTCAGAGTGTTTTGTTTGAATTGTTTTATAATCATTAGAGAAATTTTGGAATGTTTCCTTATCTTTTGCTGCCTGGCATGAAATAAAGAATGTAAATATTGTGCTTATTATTATAATCTTTTTTAACATTTTTCCTCCTCTCTTTTAATAAAAAAGATTGAGAATTGTATCATGTTTTATTGTTTTTAACAATTTAATTCAGGGTTAAATTTAATTATTATAAGAAAAGCAAAAAACATAAAATAATTTTCTTGTTTTATTTTTTATAATTAAGTAAAATAAAAAATGCTTGCAAAAGTATATGTAAAAAATCAATTTATTTATACCAATTTTTATAAACAGGAGGCTATATAAACATGGATAATGGAATAGAAGAAAAACCTTATATGAGAGAAGATGGATTACCGGAGAATGCATACAGAAAATTAAAACCTGGAGAAAAATATCAACCAGTTGTTCCTTCAGGTGCTCCTCTTCCTGAAATAACAAAATATTCAGTTCTATGGGGAATGTTTTACGCTGTTTTGTTTTCTGCAGCAGCAGCATATTTAGGTTTGAAAATCGGCCAGGTTTTTGAAGCTGCAATACCAATTGCAATTCTTGCAGTAGGGTTTTCTTATGTTACAAAAAGAAAAAATGCTCTTTCTGAAAATGTGATTATTCAATCAATTGGAGCTAGTTCAGGTGTTGTGGTTGCAGGTGCTATATTTACAATACCAGGGCTTTACATATTGGGCATTGAAGCATCATTTTTTCAAATTTTTTTAGCTTCTTTATTTGGCGGCTTTTTAGGTATACTTTTTTTAATCCCATTTAGAAAATATTTTGTATCAGATATGCATGGAGAATTTCCATTTCCAGAGGCAACTGCCACATCTGAAGTGTTGGTTGCAGGGGAATCAGGTGGTAAACAGGCTAAGATCCTTGTTAATGCTTTAATAGTAGGCGGTTTGTATGATTTCCTGGTTTCTGGATTGGGCTTATGGAAAGAGGTGGTTTCCTCAAGGGTATTTTCATGGGGAAAACAATTAGCTAATTCTGTAAAGCTTGAATTCAATGTAAATATTGGTGCAGCTGTTATGGGTCTTGGTTATATAGTTGGTTTGAAATATGCACTGATAATAGCATGCGGTTCTTTTCTTTCATGGTGGGTTTTTATTCCTTCCATATTTTATATTGGTAAGTTTATCCCAGGTCCGATTTTAAATGCAGCCCTACCTATATCTCAGATGCTTCCTGGAGATATTTTTACTGAGTATGTAAGGCATATTGGCATAGGAGGTATTGCAGCTGCTGGTATTATTGGAATAATAAAATCTCGTAAGATTATTATAGGAGCCTTTAAACTGGCTGGTAAAGAGCTATCTGGAAGGGGAAGAGATAAAACAGAACAAAAGGTTAAGCAAGATCGGCTGCAGAGAGATATTAGCATGAAGTGGAATGTGATATTAATACTTGCTTCTATTTTAGGTATTTTTGCATTTTTCCTTATTTTGGTTTTGCATGGTAATTTAATACATGCTTTGGTTGGTTTGGGAATTGTTGTTGTGATTTCATTTCTTTTTACTACTGTTGCAGCGCGTGCTATTGCTATTGTTGGAACAAATCCGGTTTCAGGTATGACTCTTATGACTTTGATAATATCTTCAGTTATTCTTGTTGCAATAGGTTTAAAGGGTAATCAAGGTATGCTTGCTGCATTATTGATTGGAGGTGTTGTGTGTACTGCTCTTTCTATGGCAGGGGGATTTATCACTGATTTGAAAATTGGTTATTGGCTTGGCACTTCGCCAAGAAATCAAGAGAGATATAAATTCCTTGGGACATTTCTGGCTGCTGCTTCAGTTGGATTGGTTATTTTAATGCTATATAAGACTTATGGGTTTGGCCCGGGTGGTCTTGAAGCACCTCAGGCATCTGCAATGGCTGCTGTTTTAAAACCTTTAA
The DNA here is from genome assembly GCA_030612495.1 of Candidatus Aminicenantota bacterium. Lineage (GTDB taxonomy): Bacteria > Acidobacteriota > Aminicenantia > UBA2199 > UBA2199 > JAUWNT01. The sequence continues at coordinate 6,140 of JAUWNT010000090.1, read as the reverse complement.
TGACAGGTCAACCTGCACCCTGGTTGTTATATATGGCAGGTGTGATATTGGCAATAGTTCTAGAATTACTTGGGATTCCTCCACTTGCATTTGCTCTTGGAATGTACCTGCCCTTATATCTAAATACTCCTATTCTTGCAGGTGGTATTGTTGCACATTTAGTCGCTAAGAGTACAAAAAATGAGTCATTACAATCTGCACGAAAAGAACGCGGTACTTTGCTTGCTTCTGGTTTTATTGCAGGTGGTGCAATTATGGGAGTTTTAGCCGCTTCAATTGTATTTATTGGGAAGACTTTTATAGCTGATGACTGGACAATAATGAAAACAATTGGCACTGCAACATGGTCAGAATCTTCTGGAGCTGAAATTCTTGGATTTGTTATGTTTGCTTTACTTCTTTTTTATCTTTATTGGGATTCTAAACGTGCAAAGATTGACTAAAATATAATAATTAACTCTTATTTAACCTCGAAATTAAAGCTTTTTGTTGTAAATCTTTTTCTGTAATGGTCATTTATTGTTATTTCATATTTATATTTACCTTTGGGAATATCTGTTATTCTGTTTGTTATATGAAAAGGGAAAAGAGGAACAGGGAACGATTTTTTATAAGTAACCCAATCTTTTCTCTGGAATAGAATCTTACCCGAGTTGTCTGTGATCTTTGCGTCTTGAGATAACGAAAATAAGTATCTTTCATTCTCTTTTAAAACTTTAAAACCTTCAACTTCAATATAGAGAAGGAGCGGTTGTTTTATTTTTAAAGAATATCCATCTATTTTAGTGTAATCTCCGTACCCTCTTATGGAAGTGCATAAAATTGTTTTTGTTATTTTCAGAGAGCCTTTGTTTTTTATCATCATAATTGCTTCAGAAAGGGAATTAACTGCTTTTTCATAATAACCTTTCTTATATTGGTTATCAGCATTTCTTATTTTATCTGCTATATTGTCAGCAAAAAGAGTAAGATATATAAAAAGAGTTAATAAAAATAATATTGATTTTTTAATCATAGATTTCACCTTATTATTATAGGGCAGGACTGAATCCTGCCCTTATAAATTATTTTGTTACTTTAAAAATAAAGATTTTTATTCAAAAGAAGACATAGCTTCTTGAAGATTTTTCTGTGCTTCTTTTACTTTTGGATCATTACCGTATTTCATCATTTTCCCAAAAACCCCCATCATCCTGGGCATAATCTTCTGCATCCTATCATTAAGTTCTTTATATTCTTCTGGTAATTTTCCTCCCTTCATACCTTTCAATTCAGGATGTTTCTCCATCATTGATTTCATCCTTGGAGCAAGTGTTTTCATTTTGTTTGAAAATGTCTCAATAACACCAACAATATCATCTGCACTGTCAGCTTTTTCCATACCATTCAGGTAACCTTCCATTACATTAAAGTAATCGTTCATTACTGATTTTGGAGTATCTCCTCCGCCACAAGCACTCAAGATTAAGAATAAACTAATAATTGTTAAAATTGAAAATAACCTTTTCATGTTTCCTCCTCAAACATTTTTTAGATTTACGAAAGCATTTTAGAAGATATTGAATTTAATTTCAACAGTAATCGCGAATTTTTTAGCGAATATGTTATTTTTCTTCATTTATATCTGATTTTATTTTGAATACTGGTTATTTAGAAAGGTTTTGTGTTATAATATTTTTATATGAAATGTATGATAATAGCAGCAGGGAGAGGTTCCCGAATAGAAGACATCTGTGATTCTAAGCCATTGCTGAAATTGAATGGAATCCCACTTATTGAGCATGTAATACTTTCTGTCATGGAAACTGGGATAACCGAATTCTATATAGTAACCGGTTTTAGAGGGGATAAAATCAAAAAGAGATTAATTGATTTTTCGGGGAAACATCCTGTTTCCATTAAGTTTATTAATAATTCTCAATGGGAAAGAGGAAATGGAGTATCGGTATGTAGTGCTGATAAAATTATAAATGAACAGTTTATTTTATTAATGTCAGATCACATATTCGACCCAGATATTCTAAAAGAGCTAATTTTGGATGGTATAAAGGGTGATGAAATAAAATTAGCTGTTGACAAAAAAATTGTTGATAATTCTTTCGTTGATCTCGATGATGTTACAAGAGTATATGAAAAAGACGGGAAGATAGTCAATATTGGGAAATCCCTTAACAGATACAATTGTTTTGATACTGGAATGTTCTTTTGTTCCCCCATTATTTTTGATGCTCTGAAGGATAGTATATCAGATGGGGATGAGTCTCTCTCAGGAGGGATCCGTGATTTGGCTTTTAAAAACAAAGCCCTCATTTTTGATATTGGAGATAAATTTTGGCTAGATATTGATGATGAAAATTCTTTTTCTAAGGCCAGAAAATTTAATTTTGATAAAAATTAGTTTATAATAGTTTGATTGACCCAGGATTATTTAAAACAACAGGTATGTATGGAATTTCAGAGTGGCTCTCTTTTTATTTTAAGAGCCCCATGGTAAAGGAAGGGATTTATCCTGAAAACGATCTGTTTGTACAAAGGAGTAAACTGGAAAATACACTAAGGTATCTTATGAATGAAGAATTAATTCATCATACTGGACTTGAATATTATTTTGATCTTTAGATCAGAGTATTAAAAATATGAAAAAATCAAAACCTGTAAATAAACATTTTGAATATAATAGATCCATGAAAAAGCCTTCAACAGACTTTGTCAACGGAAAGATAGGATTTGTGAATAAATATTTAAATCAACCTATTGCAGGAATTATTGTAAAAATGGTTTACAATACCAGAATATCGCCTGATCATATAACATATTTTTCGTTCTTTGTGGGATTGCTTGGAGCTTTTTTCTATTCTTTAGGGGAATATCGATATTTTATTATCGGTGGAATTTTATTCCAGTCTTCATCCATTATTGATGGAGCTGACGGGATGCTTGCACGTTCAAGAGGAGAGACAAGTCGTTTCGGTTCTTATCTTGATCTCATGTTTGACAGGATCTTGGATTTTTTTAATTTAGCAGCGTTATCAATTGGGAGTGCTTCATATTTTAATTCCTCTATTCTGTTGGTTTTAGGGTTGCTGGGATCCGGATTTTATCTCTTACAGGTAAATATATTTTACCTAATAAAAAATTATCTTGGATCCGAAGAGAAAGGAGATACCGGTGAATCGAGAGCAGTAATGATTTTTTTGATATTTTTGTTCTCCGTTTTTAACAGGCTTGATCTTTGCATTTATATTGGGCTTGCAGTAACTTTAACTGTTAATATATTAAGAATTATCCAATTTTTGAGATTTGGCATTAAAAAGAGTTAGAAATATATCTTACCGCTTTTTAATTCCCTGGTCTTTTTTTTAAATTCCCGAGTTTCCAATTGTTCTTAGAAGCCAATATAATATTCTTAAAGCACATAGAATTGTAAAATTTATCAGGCTGATGTTTTTATGATTTTATTTTGAATACTGGTTATTTAGAGCGGTTTATTATGAATTTTTTAACTGCCCAATTGTGTTCTTTTAAGGATTTTGAAAAATGGTGATTTTTTAAATCCTTTGCTACAAAATATAAATATTTTGTATTTGCCGGGAAAAGAGCTGCTTCTATTGAATAAAGGCCTGGGTTACATATTGGACCTGGCGGAAGACCTTTATATAACCTTGTGTTGTATGGAGAATCAAATTTTAGTTCTTTCCATCCCAATTTTCCATTATATTTGTTTTCCTTTTTTAATGCATAAATAATTGTTGGATCACATCCCATAGGCATACCAAGTTTTAATCTGTTATGAAACACAGAAGATATAAGAAACCTTTCATCTTTTGATGAAGTCTCTTTTTCAATTAAAGAGGCAAGAGTAACTACTTCTCTTGGGGTTAAGTTGATGTCTTTGGCTCTCCAGCGCATTGAGTTTGAAAAATTTTTTCTAAATTTGCTTATCATTAATTTAGTAAATTCTTCTGATGTGGTATTCTTTCTCACAAAATATGTGTCTGGAAACAGGTAACCTTCAAGATCAGTTGCTTTTAAATCTATTTCCTTTATTAAATTTATATTTCGGGCTTCTCTTATAAAATTATTGTATTTAATACAATGTTTTGTTTCAAGGAATTCAGCTATTTCTTCTATTGTCATTCCCTCTTTGATTGTTATTTTGTAAAGTATTGCTTTACCCTTATTAAGCTTTTCGATCACGCATTTTATTGTCATTGGATGGTCAAATAGATATTCACCAGATTTTAATTTGTATTTTTTGAAAAATAATTTGTAATAAAGTTTAAAATAAAAATAACTTGTAATTATCTTTTTTTCTTGGAGTAATTTTGCTATTGAAGATACAGAAGATCCTCTTTCAATTTCCACTATTATTGTGTTTTCATAACCTTTGTAAGGTTTAAAGACTTTTTTATAGAAATTGATTCCGAATATCAGCAAAAATATAATAAGAATTGTAAAGAAAATAAAAAAAAGGTTTTTAATATATGCTTTATTAGATTTTTTTCTGTTGTTTTTCATTTTTTTCCATAAAGGTTTTTAAGATAATTAAAGCTGAAATTGAATCAAGAATTCCTTTTCTCTTTTTATAATTTGGTTTATGAGGCTTTAGTATTTCTTCTGCTTCAAAACTCGTTAATCTCTCGTCTATGAATTCAATATCTATTTCAGGGATTTTTTTCCTTAATAGTTTAGAGAAGTTTTCTACTTTTTCTGTGATTTGGCTTTTAGTTCCATCCATATTTAGGGGATACCCAATGATGATTCTCTCTATATCATATTCATAAATTATGTTTTTTATATGATCTATATCCAGTTTCAAATCTTTTCTATTTATTTGTCTAATCGGTACTGCAGTTTTAATTGATGTATCTCCTATTGCAAATCCCATTCTCTTTTGACCAAAATCAATTGCTAAAATCTTCATTTCTGTTTCCTATGATAATCAAATCCATATCCAATAAGTTTTGTTATTAAATCAGTGAAACTTATGCCTTCATATCCCCATAATTTTGGAAACATACTTATTTCAGTAAATCCAGGAATAGTGTTGATTTCATTTATAAATAGCTCTTCTGTATTTTTTTCAATAAAAAAATCAATTCTTGCCATTCCATTCAAAAATAAAGACTCATATGCTTTTTTTGCCATTTTCTTTATTTCTTTTTCAAGTTTGTTGTCTAATGTTGTGGGGATTTTAAATTTTGTTTTTCCCAGAACGTATTTATCCTCATAATCATAGAATTTATTAAAAGGGATCAATTCCCCTGGTTTTGATATTTTTATTTCATCATTTCCCATTACTGCGATTTCAATTTCTCTCGCATTTATGGCTTTTTCAATTATTATTTTTTTATCATATTTAAATGCCATGTCTATTGCTGATTTTAGTTCCTCTTCTTCATTTACTTTTGATATTCCTACAGAAGAACCAAGTGAGCATGGCTTGATAAATACTGGATAACCCAATTTTTTCAAGATCATATCTTTTATTTTTAAATGATCATTTTTTGTAAAAAATAAAAAGTCAGGAGTATTTAAACCGGCATTTTTAAATAGTATTTTTGATATGACTTTATCCATTGTTATAGAAGATGCAAGGCTATTGGCTCCTACATATGGTTTTTCTGACAATTCAAACAGGCCCTGTAATTTTCCATCCTCACCATTAGGACCATGGAGAACTGGAAAATAGATATCAATATCTAATTTGTCTATTATATTATTCTCCCATGCTAAAAAGGATGCATAACTTTTATTGATAAAATCGTTATTTTCAAACTCTTTTTTGCTTATGTGACTCCATGTACCTTTTTTGTTTATATATATTAAAACAGGTTTGAATTTTATTTTATCAATGTGCTTATAAACAGATTTTGTAGACATTATTGATACTTCATGTTCAGCAGATTTTCCACCAAATAATACACCTACCTTAATTTTTTTATCTTCCATAACCTTTTGATATTTTTAACATATACTTTCTTATAATACAAGTAAGCTTTTTGTGCTATAACTCATTTCTGTAATAGTATTTGTAATAGAAATAGTTTCTTAAAATATTTTTAACGTAATTTCTTGTTTCAGAAAATGGGATCATCTCAGTGAATATATTATCAGAAGGGTTTTTAAATTCTGTAATC
>JAUWNT010000227.1 GCA_030612495.1 Candidatus Aminicenantota bacterium | reverse complement strand
AAACCACTTGGTTTACTTAAAATCTCTATAGGCATACCTATTTTCCCGATATCATGAACCAATGATGCAACTTTTAGCCCTTCAATTTTATTTTTAGGTAATTTCATTTCTTTTGCTATAGCTGTAGCAAGCTGAGAGACTCTTTTTTGATGACCAGCGGAATACGGATCTTTTTTTTCAACAACTTTGGCCATAGTATAAACAGTATTCTCCATAATTTGCTGTAATTTTTGGTAATTCTCCTGGAGCTCTCGTTCAACTTTACTTTTTATAGTAACATCCTCTCCAGAGCTTAATATTCCCTGAAATTCACCTTTTTCATCTTTTAATGCAGTGTTATACCAACTAATAATTTTTTCTTCTCCATTTATAGTTAAAATTGGACTTTCGAAATGTTCATAAGAAATAGTTTGATTAGATCTAAATTTCGTTAAAATATCATTCATTTTGTTTTGTAGTCTTTCCGGAACAAAATTATCAATCCAATTTTTTCCTAAAATCTCCTCTTTTGCATATCCTAAAACTTCACAACCTCTGTTATTGATTAGACTTACTTTACCATCTCTATCGATAATCTTTAATATAATACCTGCTATATCAATATATTTCTGTAATTTGTTTTTTTCTTTCTCTATCATTTCTTCTTCTAACTTGCGCTCAGTTATATTTCTTAAATGAATTTGAATTCCAACTATCTTTTCATCCTTAATTATGGGAGAACCGTTAACTTCGACTATCGCTTTCCCCCTATCTTTTCTAATTATTTCAAGATTTACCCCCTCAATTTCCTTACCTCCAATTAAAGTATTACAAATTCCTTCTACTTTTTTATTCATATTTTCCGGGAAAAGGATTTGAAAGTGCTTGCTAACTATTTCCTCAGGTTTATATCCCAGCACTCTCTCTATTGAAGGAGAAACATAGCTGCATATTCCTTTTTCATCAGCAACAATTATTATGTCAAAACTTCTTTCGGCAATAACTCTGAATTTTTCCTCTGATTCTTTTATATCTTTATCTCTTTCTTTTTGATCTGTAATGTCGAATAAAACACCAATTACACCTATAACCTTACCATTTGCATCTTTATAAGGTATTTTATCACTTCTAACCCATATCATACCATTTGGAGTTTCCAGAGATTCTTCAATCCCATATTTTGGTGTTTTAGATTCAATTATTTTCACATTATCAGCATAAATTTTATCAGAAATCTTTTCAGAGTATAAATCGTATAGATATTTCCCTTTTATGTCATCGGGGGATTTATTAAATAAATCAGTAAAACATTTATTAACTATAATAAATTTTCCTTCTCCATCTAACCAATACATCATAGCTGGAGCATTATTTAATAATATATCTTTTTCATAACCCTCTCTCTGTAATTTCGCCTCTGCCCATTTATGCATATCTTCGCTTACTTCTAATTTTGCAATTTTTTTCTTCGTTTCATCCAATTCTTTTACAAGTTGTTCTTTAGCAATACTCTCATCTTTCATTCTATTACTCCTATAAAAAATATTTTTAAAATAAATAATAAAACTATCAGAACATCTTTTGTTCAGTTTCTATCCTGAAATTCTTTAGATTAATTTTTTACAATTTAACCTTATATTTATAGCTACGACAAATATCTTAAAAATCCTTCTTTTTCCAACAAAAAAATCCTTCAATATAATTTCTAAAGGGCTGGCATTTTTTTGGCTCCGTTGTTGCAATTATTCTGTTGTTCTTATTAATTTGCAAAACTTAAGGGAGTAAGGTGGGAGGAGAGTTCCAAGCGCGCTCAATTTTTTTATCAAGCATCTTTTCTCTTATGATGGAAATAGATTTTACAACTAATTTTGTTCTTTTTACAGAATTCTTCTATTTTATTTTCTTCAATATTCCAGTAATCGCTATTTTTTGAGTAGATTTTTTTGTATTTTTCTACAAGTTCTGTTTTGTTCTTTCTTAGAAATCTATAAATTTCGCCTTTGATGGAAGGGTAAAGATTTAGGTTTTCAAACCAATATTCATCTACAAAAGATTTGGTTTTGTTGATTATCTTTTCCCAATCTGTTATTTGGGGAAATATCGGAGAGATAAAAAGAGCTGTGGGAATTTTCGCATTATGGAGCTCTTTCAAAGCATTTATTTTTTGTTCCGTTGTAGATGATAGAAGCTCTATTTGTTTCCTTAGTTTTTTGCCTGTAACCGAAAAAGAAAGAGTTACCGTACAATTTTTAAATTGCTTAAATAAATCAATGTCTCTAACTACCAAATCAGACTTGGTAATCAAATCTAAACGCGGTTGAAGTGGTATAAGTCTTTCAATAATTTTTCTGGTGAGTTTATATTTTTCCTCAATTGGTTGGTATGGATCGGTAACAGAACTAATGGTTATGGATTTCCCCTTGTATCTATTTGTATCTTTTGGAATCAAATCAGGGGCATTAATCTTTATATCAACAAAAGAGCCCCATGGTTCGGTATGACCTGTAA
>JAUWNT010000064.1 GCA_030612495.1 Candidatus Aminicenantota bacterium | reverse complement strand
TTATTTTGATAGAATATGATTTGAAGCCAAAATTTATTTTTTTCATCTTTATTACAACATTATTCTTTAATTTCTGCTCTTCAAAAAGAAACATAAATATTGAACCTTTAAAACTCAAACATGATCCTAAAATAGAAAAACTCGGCAAAGAGATAAAAAATACACCCTTAAATAGGAGTATTTATCAGAAAGGAATCGCTTCCTGGTATGGTGAAAAATTTCATGGAAAAAGAACCTCAAACAGCGAAATTTATGATATGCATAAATTAACAGCAGCTCATAAAAAACTACCATTTAATACATTAGTTGAAGTTGAAAACTTAGAGAATAACAAAAGAGTTATTGTAAGAATTAATGATAGGGGACCTTTTGTTAAAGACCGAATAATCGATCTTTCGTTTAAAGCTGCAAAAAGGATTGACATTGACAAAACAGGCACAGTCCCTGTTAATATAAGAATAATAAAAAGCACTGATATAATAAAAAACAATGAAATATATACTTATAGTCCTAATTACTGCATTCAAGCTGGAGCATTTACAATTAAGAGCAATGCAGATGAAATGTTAAATAAATTAAGATCAATTTTACCAGAGCTAAAATTTAGCACTCGTTTTTTAAATGGATTTTATAAAGTTGTGTCATTAAAAATTCAATTAAGGTCAAAAGCTGAAAAATATAAAAAAATTCTTGATGATTATGAAATTGACGTTTTTATAAGAGAAGCTCCTTAGAAAGCTCTTTTACTAAAATAATCCTAATAAAAAAATGAAAATAAAAGCACCTAATACAGATAATAGTAATATTCTGATTGGAGGCCTATATTTATCTGGAGTATAACTTTTTTCTGGATTAAATTTACCAAAGATAATGTATGGGTTACGTCCAAAATCAACACTCTTCTTTGTAACATACTCTACTAGCTTATCTGCTTTATCAAAAATCATAGCTGTTGAATCCACAAAAATTCTTCTTGTCAATTTTGCTGGCCTTCTGTAAAACCAATCAAAATCTAAGAATATACCCTTATGGGGTTTGAGCTTTTTCCTAAACAGCCAAAAAGCAATGAAAGTGAATGTTAATACTTGAACAGTTTCAACAAGATGATGCATGTTATATGGTTTAAAATGAACAGGGAATGGAAGTAATTTATATAAAAGTGATGGCATTATGCCATACAATATACATAAGAGATTCACGATTACCATTGCTATATACATATTTTTAGGTGTGGCTTTTACAACAAGATTTTTATCTTTAGGTTTTGAAAACCATGTAAAATAAGGTAGCTTTAATCCCACGCTCAAAAATGTTCCAACAGAAGCAAGATGTAATAAAAGCATTGCAACATTATGATGAGCTTCTCCAGCTGAACCAATCACCAGAGATTTACTAACAAAACCATTAAGCAGAGGTGCCCCTGAAATTGCAAGAGCAGCGATCATATATAAACACATTGTTAGGCGTTGTGATTTTACTAATCCTCCAAGCTCATTCAACTTATCCTTCCCTGTTGTATACAAAACAACTCCTGTACCCATAAACAGAGTTGCTTTATATAAAACATTAGAGATAGCAAGAGCTGTTGCTCCATTCAAAGCCATTGCCGAACCAATACCTACACCTGCAACCATGTATCCTACCTGACTCATAATATGGTAAGAAAGAATGCCGCGAATATTATTTGATAAAACAGCAAAAACAACACCGTGTATACTCATTATCACACCCAAAACCACTAAAATGTCCCACCCAGGAAACATTCTAATAAGAACATAAACAGCTGATTTTGTTGTTAAAGCACTAAGCAACACAGCACCTGTTATTGTAGCTTTGGGATATGCATCAGAAAGCCATGTATGTAGAGGAGGAATTGCAGCGTTTATAGCTACTCCAAGTAAGATAAACCACGAAGAAATTGACCCGCCTGAAAATAATCTTGTTATCATTATATTTCCAGTCTCAGAAATATGCATAAGTATACCAATAAATAACATTCCTCCACCAAAAACATGGTATATTAAGTATCTAAATCCTGATTCACGTGACTCCTTTGTACGTCTTGCCCAAATTAAATAAAGTGAAGTAAAACCCATTGATTCCCAGAAAATAAAAAGAGTAAAGAGATCACCTGCAAAACAGACACCAATAGCTCCAGCAGCATATAAAAGAGCAGCTGACTGCTGTGCTGTTTCTTTTATATGAAAAGCATAAATTCCACCAGCAAAAAGTATAAATGAAAATACAAGTCCAAAAATTCTGCTTAAAGCATCAACCTTACAAAGTATTAGAGAATAGTCCATAACATGAGCTATTCGGATAGCTCCATCTGGAAGATTCCAGATGTAAAAAAGAGTTAAAAATGCAAAAAATAAAAAAGCAATAGAACGAATTTTCTTCCTAAGTAGAGGCAGAACAAAAGCTCCGATAATTAATATAATTGCAGGAGGAATTACGAATTCATTTATCATCATAATAATCCTCTTTTCTATCTAAAAATAGTTTACCGATAGTTTTTGAAAAAATGACAAGAAGTACACAACCCAAAAAACCAAAAATGATCCAGAAAGCTGGAATACTGCTCCACCAGTTATGATGTTCAGAATTATGAGACATTGTAAACTCAAAAATTAAAGAAATAATCGTTAACAGAATCAAAGCAATCCAGAACCAATATTTCTTCATTAGCTAATTCCTCCCAAAACATTAGTAACAACCATTACTGCAAGATGATAAAAATGGAAAAGGAAATCAGGATAAATCCCTAATAACACTGCCAATATAGCTGTTATCACTAATGGAACTACCATAAAGGGAGAAGCCTCCTTTTTATCTTCTAAGCCTTCACCAGTTCTAAAAAAAGCACGATGAAGAATCGGGAAAAAATATGCTGCATTTAACAACCCACTTATTATGAGAATTATCAATACAATTAAATTATTCGCCTGTAAAGCACCCAATCCAATATACCATTTACTCACAAATCCATTTACTGGAGGTATTCCTGTCAATCCAATTGATCCTACAGCAAAAGCTCCCATAGTCCATGGCATTACCTTTCCAATTCCATTAAGCTCACTTATATTCTCTTTATGAAGATTAACATAAATTGCACCTGCACAAAAAAACAGGGTAATCTTCATTACAGCATGAAATGCAATGTGCATTATTGCACCCAAAATTGCTGCTGAAGATAACAACCCGGCTCCTAAGACAATGTAAGACAGGTGGCTAATCGTAGAGTAAGCTAATCTTCTCTTAAGGTTATCCTGTTTTAAAGCCATCAAAGATGCAACAATAATAGTAAAACCTGCAAAAACGATCAATATATTATTTAACCCTAACTCATACATAAGTTTTGGCCCAAACACAAAAAGCACAACCCTTACAATACCAAAAACACCAGATTTAACAACAGCAACAGCATGTAAAAGAGCACTTACTGGTGTAGGTGCTGCCATAGCAGTTGGCAACCAACTATGCAAAGGCATAATAGAAGCCTTTACACCCACGCCTCCCAAGAATAATAAGAATAAAATCAGCGCCATGTTTGGAGTCAATGCAATACCATTAAACATTCCACCTGCTTTAAAATCAAGATTATTCGTGATTTGATAAGTTAAAGCAGTTGCAGCAATCAATAATGAACCTGCTGTTAAAGTATAAGCAAGGTATTTTCTACCGGCTCTTATTGATTTCTCATCCTCTTTATGGATCACTAAAGGATATGTGGCTATTGTTAATATTTCATAAAAAATAACAAATGTAAGTAAATTTGCAGCAAATGCAACTCCAATAGTAGATGAAAGACAAATAGCAAAATAGGAAAAGTAGCGAGTCTGCTTTTTATCTTTCAATCCTCGTACGTAACCTATTGAATAAAATGAAGTAAAAATCCAAAGACCTGAAGCGACTAAAGCAAAAAACACACCAAAAGGATCCGCCTTTAATGCTAATTCAATGCCTGGAGAAATTTCAACTATACTTAATTCTGCTGTTTTATTCAGGAGAGCATTTGGAATGAGAGAAATAACAAGGCCAAATTTTATTAAACTTGCACCAATTGTCCAAAAGTCTCGCAAATTCTTTTTTTTTGAACTCAATATAATTAAAGGAACAGCTAATAAAGAAACCAGAACAGCATAAAGCGGAACAAAAGAAGTATAACAACTTTGTATATTCATTTTAATATCTCTACATTCCTGCAGGAATCATCTTTTCAATGATCCCCTTTACAATAATTGTATTCAGCAAACCAAGTACTATCAAAGCTACTGATAAAATCAAAACTGGTATTAGAGCAGATGAGCTAACTTCATCTCTTTTATCATTTTTAAGTGTATTAAATTCTTCCAAACTATTAGATTTTATTGGTTTCAAATATACCTTTTCAAGCACTCTGAAAAAATAAACAGCATTCAACAAACTGCTGATTAAAAGAACTGCTAAAAAGATCCAGCTTGAATTTTTAATTGTTCCCAGCGCTAAATACCATTTACTAAAAAATCCAAGTGTTGGAGGTATGCCCACCATAGAAAGAGCTGCAACTGTAAATGCCGCAGTTGTCCATGGCATCTTTTTTCTTATATTATCATTTAACTTAAATATATTTGAATGACCTAATTTAACTCTATAATTTCCAGCTACTAAAAACAGACAGGCTTTCATTATAGCATGATTCATAACATGCAGAACCGCACCAATTAAGCCCAACGGATTACATAGACCAATTCCTAATCCAATGTAACCTATCTGAGAAACACTACTATAAGCCAACATTCTCTTCATCTCTTTCTGAGCAATAGCCATAATCGAGCCATAAATAATACCTATAGCTGAAAGCCATGCTAATATATCTGTGATATGAAGAGTTTTACTAACGTAATTAACACCAAAGACAAAAAACAAAATACGCAGCATAGCATAAGCACCAATCTTTGTCCCTGTAGGTGCTATTAAAGCAGAACTCGTTGTCGGAGCATAAGTATAAGCATCCGGTAACCAACCATGTAAAGGAAAAACAGCCATTTTAATACCAAACCCAATTACCATAAGAGAAATTGCAACAATAACAGTTGGCTCATTATATAGATGTGGAACAATACTTCTTACGTCAGCCATATTAAGAGAGCCGGTTTTAATATAGAGGAATCCAACCCCCAACAAATAAAAAGAACCTCCAACAGTTCCCATAATTAAGTATCTGAAAGCAGCTACCGGAGCTTGTTTTCCTCCAACTGAAATTAGACCATACATTGCTAAGGAACATATTTCTAAGAAAACATAAAGATTGAAAAAATCACCAGTTAAAACAATCCCATTGAATCCTGTAAGCATCAAAAGAACAAGAGCATAATAGGGAACACTCTTTATATTTGATTCCATTTCAATAATCTTTTTTGAATGAATAAGAACTAAAAGAGCAATTACATTAATAACTAAACATATAAAACTTGATAAGGGATCTAATACATACTCAATTCCAATAGGTGGTATCCATCCACCAAAATGATAATGAATAGTACCAACTTTTAAAACCCTGAAAATATTATAAAAAGAGACAATAACAGAAAGAGAGGTTGCAATCATAACCATAAAAAATGCAATTTGTTTCTTTTTTAATGCCACTATAGGAATTGAAACAGCCGTAAATAACAAAATTAAAGGAATTAAAGCAGCTGAATTTCTAATTATCATTATCTTTTTTCATCCTTTTAAGTAAAACAGATTCATCCAGAGTTTTATAACGCAGATATGTAGTAATAACTAAAGCCAAAGCAACACCCATAGTAGCAACACCCACAACAATTGCAGTTAGCATAAGTGTGTGGGGTAAGGGATTTATATATTTAGCAGTATTCGCAACACCAATCTTCTCATCAAGAATAGGTACTGTTGCACCCCATTTGGAAGAGCTTGCAACAAAAAAAATTATAATAGATGTTTGAAAGATAGTCATCCCTATCAATTTCTTTATAAGATTTTTCTTCATTATAGTTCCATAAAGACCAAGGCACATCAACAAGATTGCAAACCAATAACCATAATGACCTAAAAAGAAATCAATCATCTGGACTACCCTTTAATAAATCATCATAAATCGAAACCATAATAGCCATAACTGCAATTGCGACCCCGATTTCAATACATAAAATACCTATTGATCTATTCTCAGCCACAGTTCCAGTGAATGGAATAAATCCATAATCAAGAAAATTCCCTCCAAATAATAGAGCAACTAATCCAGTACCAAAATATATTAATACTCCAGCTGAGCCTAAAGGTGTTGCCCAACTACTTTTAAATTGAAGCTGAGATGTTTCCATACCCAATGACAATCGAATTAATATAAAAGCAGCTGCCAACATAGTACCACCTTGAAACCCCCCACCAGGGCTATAATGACCATGAAATATAACATATAATGCAAATAGCATAATAAAAGGTGAAACTGTGCGGCTCACCAATGAAACAATTGGATTATCTTTTTTTCTTTCCATTTTTATTTTTCTCTATTCTTAATAAAAGAAAACAAATCAACCCAGCTGTTAAAATAACAGTTTCTTCTCCTAAAGTGTCATATCCTCTATAATCTGCCAGTATAACAGTGACCATATTTTCTGTTTCTGCATCTTTTTTAGCATTATGAATATAGTATGAAGCAGCATTTTGAGTTTGTGCCAGGCTCTTTTCTTTATTCAGAACTGCATATGCATCACCTCTATCAGGTAAACTTAGAGAAGCATATATCATTAAAGCAGAAAAAATAATCATAATTAAATAATTAACAATCTTCAATCTGAGCTCCTTCTATTTGTTCTATAAATGGCTATTATCAATAAAACCCCAGTAATACCTGCACCAACCACTGCTTCAGTGAATCCCACATCTATAGCTCCCATAGCAACATAAATCAACGCTGAAAAAAAACTGAATACGCTCAATGTGATAACAGCTGTAAGTAAATTTTTCACATACAAAGATACAAAAGCTGCAATAAGCAAGCAAATAAATAAAACTATCTCAATTTCCCAGTTCATTTTTTTTTTGCCTCTTTTTAGACTTATTTTTTTTAAACCAGGGTCTCAATCTAAACTTATATGCTGCTCTTGCAAGTGCATTTGTAGCAGTAGGGTTTGTTAAAGCAACAAATGTAATTATAATAATCAACTTTGCACTATTAACAGAAAATCCTTCATATATAACTAATCCAAGGATAACCAGTATGATAGCAAGAGTATCAACTTTGCTTGTAGCATGTGCTCTTGAGTAAAAATCTGGAAGACGAATCAAACCCAAACTTCCTACAAACATAAAAAAAGCACCTGAGCTTATAAATATAATTGATAATATCTCTTTAAGTTCCATTCTTCCTTCTTGGACCCAAAGTACCTAAATACTTTGCAAATGTAATTACTCCAATAAAATTAAGACATGAGTAAGCCATAGCTATATCAATAAACATGTCTATCCTATCAAAAATAACTCCTACCATTAGTATTAAAACCATTGAACTTGTTGCAATTGAACCAGAACAAAGCATACGGTCATATATCGTAGGACCTGCTACAACACGATAAAGAGGAATGAAAATAATTATACTTAAAATAACTGACACATAAATAAAAAACATATGCATTATATATTCACCTTAGATTTTATTATCTTAATATTTGACACCACTTGACCAGGTTTTTTTTCATAAAGCTTTGCAACCTGCTCTGGTAAAGCACCAGAAAGAATCCCGGATGAGGACACATCCATCAAAGCATGTACAACAAAATCATCTCCAGAAATCTGCACTGTTATTGTTCCAGGCGTTAATGTAATTGAATTTCCAAGAATTACTTTCGCTGTCATGCAAGGCAATTTAGTTTTAAAGAGAATTATAGAAGGATCAATCGGCATTTTTGGAGAAAGAACAGCATAGGCAACTTGCAAGCTTGCAATTACTATTTGCCATAGCAACCACGGGATATAATATAATAATCTAAAAAATTTTATGCCAACATGAAAATGACTCTTTATTCTTGCTTCGGTTTTATCTATTTCTTCCTGATAAAAAAAGTAACGTTTTAACCTTAAATTAATAAGAATGACCAATAGGGATGAAAAAACTCCCATAGAAATATGAAAAAAATCATAATGACCGCTCAACAAAAGCCAAAATCCAAGTAATAGGATAAATTGAATAATTAAATTTTTAAAAAAAATCCGCTTCAATACCTTGCCTCAATAAAAAAAATTTTACTTTTCCTTGAATAGATAGAAGGTATTATATTTTTTTTTTAAGTTAGTGTCAAGTAAAAAATTATAACAAAACAATAATTCAGATATTAAATACCCTTTTTTCGAGCATATCCAATTTTTATCAATTAATCTATGAAAACCTTATTATAAATTTCTAAAAAATTCTCTAATTTTAATTCTTCAGCTCTTACATTTAAATTTATCTTATTTTTTATTAATATTGATTTTAGCAGCTCTCCATTTAATACTACTGAAAGATTATTTACCAATGTTTTTCTCCTATTCATAAAACATTTTTTCAAAAAAGCATAAAACCCTTTAATATCAACCTCTTCCCTCTTTTTTCTAATAATTTTTTCAAATAAAAAAACAGAAGAAACAATTTTTGGCTGAGGATAAAAAGAACCTGGGTTAACATTAAAAAGTTTCTTTGAACAAAATAAAAATCTAAACAAAATAGACTGAGCGCTATCTTCTTTTTTAATCAATTTATTTACAAATTCTTTTTGCATCATAAAAATACCCCTTTTTATTTTGCTTCTATTAAATATAACCCAATCAATCATATCTTTTGAAATATAATAAGGAACATTACTTATTAAATTAATATTTTTATCAGAGAAATTATCATTTAAATTTATTTCCAAAATATTTGCATTTATTACTTCAAAATCGTATCCATATCTCTTTTCGATTTTCACAAATAGTTCTCTATCAAATTCTACAGCTATAACTTTATTTCCTTTTCTATATTTATATAAAAAATCCGTAAGAATACCATTTCCCGCCCCTATTTCGAGTATAACACCATGTACTGGGAAGAAAATTTTCACTATTTTTTCAGCCACTTTTTTATTTATTAAAAAATTTTGACCAAATCTGGCAGATCTCTTCATTTACAAATCACAAACCATACCTCTTCTATTCTCAAGAATACTGCCCTCACAAATATTTTCATCCACTACTCTTAAAACTTTTATTTTTACCTTCTTTTTCCTATAGCCTCTTGTGGCTGGAACTCTAACTGTCAAAAAATTACTTGTAACAACAAATGAGTAATTTTCACACTCCTTTGTTAATATTCCTTCTAATACTTCATTCTTAAACTTTTCTCTGTAATTTAGCCTTAAATCTTTATTGATATTTTGAATTTCTTTTATCCTTTTTTTTACTATATTAATTGCAACTGGTTCCATAAGAGCTGCTTTTGTACCAGTTCTTGGAGAAAAGGGGAAAATATGAATATAATTCAAATCACTTTGTCTTATGAAATTTAAAGTTTCCTGATATTCCTTTTCTGTTTCTCCAGGGAAACCAATTATTATATCAGCACCATAATTAGCTTCAGGGAAAAACTTTCTGAAATTATCCAAGATTTTTAAGTAGTCAATGGTCTTTGTCCCTCTCTTCATCCTTTTCAAAACAGAGTTACTTCCACTTTGAAAGGAGAGGTGAAAACTATTTGCAATTTTTTTTATATAACTCAATTCTTTTATGAAACTATACTTGATATATCTCGAATCAAGAGAACTTAACCTTATAAAATCAATATCATCAATTTTTTTTAAACCTTTAATTACTTTCAGCAGGTTTTCTCTTGGGAATAGATCATAACCATATGATGACAGATTTATCCCGGTTAGCACAATTTCCCTATACCCAATTGAGCTAAAATACTCTGCTTTTTCTATTACTTCAGAACAAGGTATACTTATAGATTTTCCCCTCAAAAAAGGGACTATACAAAATGAACATCTAAAATTGCATCCGTCTTGAATTTTTAAAAAAATTCTTGACCTATAAGATGAGTGATATACAACATTACCCTTTATCGGGAAAGTATTAGTTATGAATTTAAATATATCTTTTTTTTCAACATTATCAAGAAAATAATAATTTTTGTATTTATTTTTAAAATTTTCCTTTTCTTTAGAAACCGTACAACCGGTTATGATCCATTTGGCATTTGTTTTTTTGTAAATTTTATTTACAAACCGAAAGACATCCTTCTCTGCCTTTTCAGTCACACTGCAAGTATTTACAATCCCAAAATCAGCATCTGAAGCATTACTTGTTAATTCATAACCTATATTTTCAAGTTTTATTATTAACTCTTGAATTTCAGCCTGATTTGTTCTACACCCAAAATAAGATACATAAAATTTCATAAAGATTTTATCTTATCTTTCAGTTTCCCACTTTTTCTAATAACTTCCAATCCTTGCTCTTTTCTGTACTTTATGAGCATTTCTTTTATTTTATTGTCGTTTAAAGCTAAAATTTCCATAGCAAAAAGAACAGAATTTACTCCTCCTGAACTTCCAATACTAAATGCCGCAACAGGGATACCACTTGGCATTTGAACTATAGAATAGAGTGAGTCCAATCCTGAAAGTTGTGAATGAATAGGAACTCCCAATACTGGTAATAAAGTGTGAGATGCTATAACTCCCGGAAGGTGCGCAGCACCACCTGCTGCTGCTATAATTACTTGAATGCCTTGTTTTTCAAATTCCTTTACTAATTCAATAGTTCTTTCAGGTGTTCTATGAGCTGAGCTAACTTCTATTTCAAAAGGCATTTGAAGCTTTTTAAGAAGATTTATCCCTTTCTCCATATATTGGTAATCTGAATCGCTCCCAAGAATAATCCCGATTTTTTTATTCATTTTCTTTTTCTCCCTATGTCTTGTCTAAAGTAAATGTTGTCAAAGCTAATAAAAGAAATAGCATCATAAATTTTTTTCATAGTCTCTTTTAATGTAGGAGCAACAGCGCAAATATTCAGAACTCTTCCTCCTGAAGTATAAAATGAATTATCCTTAAAAATGGTCCCAGCATGAAAAATTTCAACTCCAAGAGATTTAGCTCTTTTTAAACCATCTATTTCTTTCCCGGTTTCATATTTTAATGGATATCCTTTAGAAGAAAGTACAACACAAGCTGAAACACTTTCGTCCCACTCAACTGGCATATCAAACAAATGCCCTTCAGCAGATGCTTCAAGCAAATCAACTATATCACTCTTAAGTCTTAATAATATAGCCTGTGTTTCAGGATCACCAAATCTTACATTAAATTCAAGAACATATGGCTTGTTATTTACAATCATTAGTCCAGCATAAAGTAATCCCCTAAGCTCTTTTCCCTCAAACCTCAGCCCTTCAATTGTAGGTGAAATAATCGATTTCATTATATTATTATACAAAGTTTTATCTATATAAGGGAAAGGAGATATAGCACCCATACCTCCAGTATTAGGCCCTTCATCAAAATCAAATATTTTTTTATAATCCATAGATGTAACAAGAGGTATTACTCTTTTACCATCTGATATGGCCATAAAAGACATTTCGTGACCTTTTAAAAATTTCTCAACTACAATTTTATCTCCAGCTGTACCAAATTTTTTATCAACCATAATCGTATTAATGCTTTCCTCTGCTTTATTCATATCTTTGCATATAAAAACTCCCTTTCCTTCAGCAAGCCCGTCAGCTTTTATTACAATAGGGAAAACAGCTTCCTTTATATAATCTAAAGCAACAGTCGGAGAATTAAATATATTGAACTCTGGAGTAGGAATATTACTCTTTCTCATAAACTCCTTAGCAAAAGATTTTGAACTCTCAATATATGCTGCCTTTTGTCTTGGCCCAAATATTTTTAAATTTCTCTTATTGAACTCATCAACTATTCCTAATGAGAGAGGCAATTCAGTACCAACAACTGTTAGGTCAATCTTTTCTTGTTGTGCAAAATCAGCAATTTCAATAATATTTGACACCTTAATATCAACATTTTGTGCTAAATCTTTTGTACCTGCATTACCTGAAAT
>JAUWNT010000002.1 GCA_030612495.1 Candidatus Aminicenantota bacterium | reverse complement strand
AATTTTATTAAATAAATATGATACTGGAGTTATAGCTATCAATGACTTATTAAGAATTGCCTTTTCATCAACTCCAACAAATAAATTAGAAAAACTTTTTGAAAATATTTACCTTGCTTGTAGGCTTTAGGGGTCAGGTCTTGTATTTTGCATATACCTAATGTAATGAACATGAAATATTTAAATTTTATCATAAATGCAAAATACAAGACCTGACCCCAGAATTATGGAAATAGAAATTATTGGAACAGAATCTCTTGGAGTTAGAGGCCTCTGTTGTTTTGTAAAGACAAAAAAAAGAAAAATTTTAATTGACCCTGGTATTGCTTTAGGTTATTCCAGATATGGACTAATCCCCCACCCTTTTCAAGTAGCAGTGGATGAAAGAATTCAAAAAAGAATAATAAAAAGATGGAAACAATCAACTGATATTGTAATCAGCCATTTTCACGGAGACCATGTACCATTAGAAAATGCAAACCCTTATCAACTGAACATAGAAAATTTAAAAGGGCTTAATCCTGATGTTAAAATCTGGACAAAATCTCTATCGAACCTCTCTTTAAAAGAGATTAAAAGAGCAGATTCATTTTCAAATGTTTTGAATAAAAATCTAATTGAAGCAGAAGAAAAAGAAGATGGAGAGATATCTTTTTCAAAAGCATTATCCCATGGAGAAGAGTCTGATAATTCAATTAAAGTGATAATGACAAGAATTAAAGAAGACTTTGTATTTGTACATAGCTCTGACATAGAACTTCTCAATAATGAAGCTGTGTCTCGAATACGTGAGTGGAAGCCTGACATTCTGTTTCTGGATGGACCTCCTCTATACTTATCAAATAGACTCACACAGGATCAAATTGATAAAGCCTGGTTTAATGCACAATGCATTTGTAAAACAGTTGATACATTAATCCTTGATCACCACTTGTTAAGAAGTAATAAAGGCATAGAATGGTTAGATTTATTATCTTCAAAAACAGGGAAAAATGTAATTTGCGGAGCTGATTTTATGAATAAACCAAGACTTTTACTTGAGGCAAATCGAGAAAATTTGTATAAATATATGCCTGTTGATGAGGACTGGCACAAATTTTATGCTGAGGGTAAAGTAAATACTAAATCTTTCTGGAAAAAAGGAAAAAAGTTTTATAGGCTTTAGGGGTCAGGTCTTGTATTTTGCACATACCAAATGAACATGAAATATTTAAATTTTATCATATATGCAAAATACAAGACCTGACCCCAGAATTATTCTGTTTGTGAACGATAATAGTGCCCGAGTATTTCCGCAACCTCAGGTCTGCTGAACTCCGGAGGTAAAGCCTCTCCGTTTGAGAGCACCTCTCTAACTTTTGTTCCAGATAAAAAGACAAAATCATCTTTAGTATGGTCAGGTACTCTACTCATCATAACTACCTTTTTCAACTTTTTAGACCATGCAGTATGATCTGCTTTAAATATTTTTATTTCCAATGCATGTTCCGGGACTTGTTCATCAAAAATCTTCTGTGCATCAAAAGGGCCATAATATTTCCCTACCCCAGCATGGTCACGACCAACAATAAGATGAGTACACCCACAGTTTTGACGAAATATTGCATGAAGGACAGCCTCTCTGGGCCCAGCATAAAGCATATCAAAGCCATATCCTGTAATTAGTACTGTATCAGGAGGGAAATAAAGCTCAACCATCTTACGAATAGCTGCATCTCTAACATCAGCCGGGATATCCCCCTTTTTTAATTTTCCCAACAGCATATGAATTAAAATACCATCAGCATTAACCGCCTCTTTTGCCATTTTGCACAACTCTTCATGAGCACGGTGCATTGGATTTCGAGTTTGAAAAGCTACAACTTTTTCCCATCCAAGTTTTAATATCTCTTCTCTTATCTGATAAGCTGTACGAAAAGTATTTGGAAAATCTTTCTCAAAATATGAAAAATTTAGCACTTGAATAGGCCCTGAAACCACGTAGTTACCAAGAGAATAAAAATTAGCTACTCCAGGATGCTCTGGATCATCTGTTTTAAAAATCTTTTTAACAATTAAATCCTTATCTTCTTTAGAAATTTCTTCTATAGCGTCAACCTGCTGAATTGCAAGTACAGGATTGCCTTTAATATTAGGATCTCTTAAAGCAATTCGTTTCGAATCTGATATCTCTTTTACATCTTTTACAATATTCAATATAGGAACCGGCCAGAAAAGCCCATCAACAGTATGCATGTTCTGTGCAACATTTTTCGCATCAGAAAGATCCATAAATCCCTTAAGAGGATTAAAATAGCCACAACCCAGCATCACCGCATTAGAAGCTGCAGCAGAATTTAAAACAATTGACGGAAGTTTTTCTGCCTCTTTTAAAAGTTCATTTCGTTTTTCTTCTTCAAAAACATACAATGGATTCAAAATTTCAGAACCATGTGGTTTAATCATTAAAAGTCTCCTTTTTTATTCTTTTTCTGAGTAAGATGCTTTAAAAAAGCAACCCCATGAATTAAATATGAGTATAACTCAAAAGCTTTTAAAGTCAATATACAAAAAAAATTTATTGAAAAATCTACGGGGGACGGTCCTTGAAATCTTGAGTTTATTATGATATGGTTGTTTTATGAGAAGAGCAAGGATAACTTATAAGGGAGCTTATCATCATGCTATGAATAGAGGGCATGAGGGTAAATGTATTTTTTCAGGCAACTTAACGGCCAATTTGGAAGTTATTACAGGCAGAAGAACAAAGGCAGGGGATATGTATTTCAGGATAGGTACAAATCGATGTTGATTCAGGATGATTCATATTTATTGATGGTTATTGGATATGTGTTGAATAATCCTGTACGAGCAGGGTTGGTGAATAATTTTTTAAA
This sequence comes from Candidatus Aminicenantota bacterium, assembly GCA_030612495.1. GTDB lineage: Bacteria > Acidobacteriota > Aminicenantia > UBA2199 > UBA2199 > JAUWNT01. The sequence goes on along the minus strand of JAUWNT010000002.1, from coordinate 33,680 downwards.
TTATAAATGGTCTAGTGCAAATCTATATTTTACAAAAGAGCTTTCAGAAATAGTTGATGTAAGTTTTGTAGAGGAGATGTTTGGTACTTCTTTAAACCTTTTTAATTTCACAAGTAGTTTGAATATTAAAGAGTTACCAACCATACAAACAAGAATGGGAAAAATTATAGGAGGTAAGGAATTTACAATTAAAGCTATAGAAAATTTTAATAGAAGGAAATCCCCAAAAAGAAGCCTTGAATCAAAACGGATAGATGATTTCGATTTTGATCCGGTTGAAAAAGTGTTTTATGAATTTAAAAAAATACACAATATAGAAGCTGATAATCTTGATACCACAACATATTACGGTAAACGCCTAAGAGGGAATTTATTGGTTTACTTAAAGGAAAAAGCTGGACTTAAGTATAATGAAATAATCAAATTTGCAATTTTTAGTGATATAAAACTTCATTCTCTTGGTAGAACCTATAAAGATGCAAAAAAACGTATGTTAAAAGATAAATGAATAAACTCAAAAACTCAAGCACCGTCCCCAAAGATGCCATTCGTAGCCATCAATCAGACTCGCAGACAAAAAAACAGAAAAACAATAAATAAGAACAAAATTTACTAATACATATTTCCCTTTAATATCACACCTTCTATTTTTATTTTACATTTAAATAATGTATTAAATGCTTATATTACTGAGTTATACAAAATTACAATACTTTTTTCAATAAAAAACTATTTCATTCTTATTTTTTTATTATTTTGACATAAATGTGAATTATTAATAAAATAAAAAAATGATAAAAATCAAACGTATTTATATTTATATAACAATTCCTTTGTTAATTATCTTGATTTGTGCTCTTTTTTTTATCTTCCTTCATGAAAGGAAACCTGTTATCTGGACTTGTGAAAACAGTTTACATATTGTAAGCGCACCAGATATAGATGATAGATCAGAGATAGATACTCTTATTAGGTCCATTGATTTTAGTTTAGAATATCTGAATAAAATCGATCCTAAAACTTTGATAAGTTTTGGAAAAGAAAAATTTACATCAAAAAATATAAAAACCAGCCTAATAGACTTTAAAAAAAAATTAAAAGAACTTGGTTTAACAAAAAAATTCTTCACATATATTAGAAAAAATTATACTTTTTATAAAAGTTCTGCAAAAAAAGTATTATATACCGGTTATTACGAAGCAAATTTGAAAGGCTCTATTATCCAATCTGATATTTATAAATATCCCTTATACAGAAAACCTGAAGATTTATATCGCATTGATCTTTCCAAATTCCCATTTTATCATAAATATAACGGACTTCCTGAAATATTAAGGGGAAGACTCTCTGAGGACAATCTGATTTTACCCTATTATACTCGTAAAGAAATTGATTCTGAAAAAAAATTGGCTGAAAAGAACCTGGAAATAGTATGGGTTGATAATGCGATTGAGCTTTTTTTTCTTCAAATTCAAGGCTCAGGCATTATTCATTTAGATACAGGAGAAACATTGAGAGTAAACTATGCTGAGACTAATGGTCATACTTATCAAGCTATAGGGCGCCTACTTATAGATAAAGGTATCTTATCTAAAGAGAATGTTTCAATGCAAAGCATCAGAAATTATATTGAAAAGCATCCTGAACAAATGGAAGAAATTTTTAATTATAATCCAAGTTATATTTTTTTTAGAAAAGTAGATGAAGGACCAATAGGAAGTATAGGAGTTCCTCTAACACCATTTCGCAGCATTGCAACTGATAGATACCTGTTTCCAAAAGGAACTATTTGTTATATTGAAACCAGATTACCTATATTTGATGAGAATGACAAAGTAAAAGAATGGAAATTATTTCAGAGCTTTGTTCTAAACCAGGATTCAGGAGGAGTGATCCGAACACCCAAAAGAGTTGATCTATTTACTGGAAATGGCAAAAAAAGCGAATTAATTGCAGGTCATATTAATCAAAATGGTAATTTATATTTTTTAATTAAAAAACCCCTGGAATAATCTCTCCGCAGTATTTACATCTATTTTTTTTCATTCCAACAATATTTGCTGTTAATCTCATTCTTTCTATTAATAATTTTCCGCATTCTGGACAATATGTATTCTCTGCATCAGAGATAATATTACCTATATAAGCAAACTTTATACCATTTCCCATTGCAATCTTTCTTGCTTTTTTTAGAGTACTTGGGGGCGTTGGAGGGATATTCTTCATCTTATAAGTAGGATAAAAACGAGAAAAATGAAGGGGTACATTAACACCTAACTCCTTAACGATCCACTTTGTCATTTTGTCAATCTCCTTTGCACTATCATTAAGTGTTGGAATAATAAGAACTACAATTTCAAACCAGATTCCTTCATCTTTTAATACAAGTAAAGTATCCATAACTGGTTTAAGTCTCCCTCCGCAAACTTCCTTATAGAATTTATCATAAAATGCTTTTAGATCAATCTTAACTGCTCCCAGATATTTGCAAAGCTCCCTCATTGGCTTTTCCTGAATATATCCATTTGAGATCATAACATTAGGCACACCATGTTTTTTTCCTTCAATAGCACAATCAAGCATATATTCAAAAAATATAACAGGTTCAGTATAAGTATGAGCTATTGTTTTGCAATCATATCTTTTAGCTGATTTTACTACTCCTGATGGTAAAAGCGTGATGGACTTAATTTTTTCAGGTCTTTTCTGTGACATTTCCCAATTCTGACAGAAGCTGCATGTAAAATTACAGCCTGCAGTTGCAATTGAAAAAGATTGAGTTGATGGATAATAGTGAAACATTGGTTTTTTTTCTATTGGATCTATATGAGCTGCACAAGGATTTGCATAAACAAGCGTGTAATAAGTTCCATCTTTGTTCTCCCTCACCCCGCAAATCCCTCTCTTATGATTTTCAACAATACATTCATGAGGACATAAAAGGCATGTTATCTCTTTATCACCATTTTTTTCGTAATATTTTGCTTCTTTCATATGTTTCGAACTTGATCTTGGATAAAGTATATATGGATCGATTAACATAATGGGTGTACAGATAGCTGCTGAAGCAGCTGCTTTTTTTATAAATTCCCTTCTATTTATTTTCATTTTTTATTTACAGCTTCGTTAAAAACAATTGCCTGAAAAATATAAAACTCAACATCCTTTGACTTATATTCATTATTTCGAAGACCAGCTTTTCTACAAAGGTGACTTAAAAATTCATCAATATCCCAGCCTGTTTCTTTTGCAACCTGAGGTAAATAAACAGCTTGATTATATCCTTTTTTTATTATAACTCCATCAATTCCAAGACGAATTTTTCTATAACCTCTGAGCCTCTTTAAAGGAGTCATCACAGAGATTTCAATGTCAATAATATCCAGTTCCTTCTTTTTTACAGGAACAAAACGAGGGTCTCTATATGCTGCATTTATAACATTCTCCATTACACCTTGATAAAGAGGCTTTATTCCAATAATAGAACCAATACATCCTCTTAATTCCCCTTTTTCTCTTAAAGTTACAAATACTCCTGCTTTTTTTCGTAGATTTCCTGTTAATTTGTATCTTTTGTCAATATTAGTTAAATAATCCTTTTTTTTATAGTACATTTCAAGAGTTTTACGAGCTATTGATATCAATACCTGCTTTTCCTTTAGACTTAGACTTAAAAACGATTCTTTATTGACCTTTAATCCACTCTTTTTTTCAAAAAAAATTATTGAGGCATAACTCACGCTTAGATTATAGTTATTCTCAGCATCACCTGACTTGTAATAACTCATCAACTTACTCTCTATCTTTTTCCCTGAAAAAATCTTCATCATAATACCAACAGGAACAAATCCACACATAGTAATACCTGTTCTTTGTTTATATTTAAAATAACCATTAAAATCCATATCCAGAATTCTATTTATAATTCCCATATCAAGTTTTGTTAATCTCTGTTTAATATTCTTTTTAAATGGAATATAATCAAATGCCTGACCATAATGTGTAAAATCACTACTTGCAATAACAATGGTTTTTTTATCAACATACTTTCGGATTATATCTGATATTAATTTAAAATCTTCTATATTTAATTTCCCAAAAAGAATGGGTACGATTTTAAATTTTTTTTCTTTAAAAACTTTTTGTAAAAAAGGGAGCTGATTTTCAATAGAATGTTCATACTGCATTATGTTACTATCAATTCTGAAAAATTTTTCCTTTGACAATCTTTTTGTTATCTCTCTATCAACAGGAATTTTTCCAAGAGGTGTTGCATTATATAAAAAATCAGAGACACAAGCCCCATAGAAATAGGCTCTGTGAGAGATGCCTAAAATTATCACTCTATGGATATTCGATAAATTTTCAAGTTGTTTATATGCTTTTGAAGCACATTTACCTGAATAGGCAAAACCTGCATGAGGAGCAATAATACCCCTTATTCTCCCTGGAAAATCTTTTAATTTCGTTTCTCCTAAAAAATTTTCAATCATTAAATTTAAATCAAATTTAGAATGAGGGTACCAATTTCCAGTTTTTAAATATTTCCTTGTAGTTTGACTAAATGTATTAAAAAATAAAATAGAAAAAAATAAAACAAATAATATGATTTTTTTAAATGCAATGGGGTCAGGTCTTGACATTAGACATTCCAAGGATTCCTTTTTGACATTTTCTCGAATGTCTAATGTCAAGACCTGACCCCTTTCTCTAAAGCTTGTTTTGCTCTTTTGCTAACCCAAATATTCGGATCATTCTTTAACTTTTCTAAATAAATCTTAGTCTTATCCCCATCCAATTTTGAAAGAGCTTTTATGAAATTCAATTTAACCTCAACATTTTTATCATTTAAAATAAACTCCCCCAGATCATATAAAAGCTCACTTTTTCTATTACCTAAAATCTCAATTAAAGCTGCTCTTTTAAACCACACAGCTCCACCCTTTATTGCTTCTACTAATTTTAATTCTTTCACATTACCTTTTGATGAAATGTGATTTACAATAATTTCTCTCATTTTAATATCATAAATATCCAGAAGAGCAATTAGTTTTTTCAAATTCATTATCCTTGTGTTTTCAATGAGAGTTCTTAAATGAAGCACTCTTTCTTCACTCTTTTCCTTTCTGAGCATTTCAATCATTTTTATAGCACCACTATCTCTTTTTTGAACTGACTCGCTAACTGCTTTTTTTGCAGCATTAGAAACAAAACTGTCAGAATGATATAAAAATTTTCTAAAATAGAATTTATCCCTGTATTTTAACTCTCTTAATGTTCTTAAAGATGTTGCAATTGTTTTTGAAGAAAGATCCAATTTCAAAATCGATTTTAAAAATTCAATCTTCTCCTTTTTTGCTAATCCAGTAAATCTCCTGCTTTTAAGAAATTTTATTTGATCAAAAGTAGCTAAATCTAAAAAATCTCTAATAGTATCCTGCATCACAATTTTTTTAATAAATGCCCCATTCTCTCTTTCTTTGTTCTCAAATACCTTATGTTTTCCTTATTTGGTTCAATCTCAAGAGGAACTCTATCTACAATCTCAAGACCATATCCAGAAAGAGCAATATATTTTGCAGGATTATTTGTAATCACCCTAAGTTTTTTTAAGCCAAGACTTCTTAAAATCTGAGCTCCTATTCCATAATCTCTCTGATCAGGTTTAAAACCAAGCTCTAAATTTGCCTCAACAGTGTCCATTCCATTTTCCTGCAACTTATAAGCTTTAATTTTTTCAATTAAGCCAATACCTCTTCCTTCCTGATTTAATAAATATAAAAGAACACCTCTTCCCTCTTGTGTTATTAATTCCATTGCTTTATGAAGCTGTGACCCACAATCACACTTCAATGACCCGAATGTGTCTCCTGTTAAACATTGCGAATGAACTCTAACAAGAACAGGTTCATCACTTGTCAAATCTCCCTGAATCAATGCAACATGGGTTTCTTTATTAATAGCATCAACAAATCCTTTAATCTTAAAATTACCCCATTTAGTAGGAAGATTTGCCTCGGCAATTTCTTCTACAAGGGTCTCTTTCTGAATTCTATACTTTATAACATCTTCAACAGTGATTATTGGTATATCAAATGCCCTCGAAAATTCAATTAAATCAGGCATTCTTGCCATTGTTCCATCATCTTTCATTATTTCACAAATAACACCAGAAGGATATAACCCAGCAATTTTCGCAAGATCAAGAGAAGCCTCAGTCTGACCTGTTCTTACAAGAGCCCCTCCCTTTTTTGCTCTTAAAGGGAAAATATGGCCAGGTCTTCCAAAATCATCAGGTTTTGAATCAGGATTAATCAAACATTTTACTGTTTCAGCCCTATCATACGCAGATATTCCAGTAGTTGTATTTTTTATTGCATCAACAGAAACTGTAAAAGGAGTTTCAAAAGCTGAAGTGTTTTTATCAACCATTAAAGGAAGCTCTAATTCATTAACTCTTTCCTCTGTCAAAGAGACACATATTAAACCCCTTGCATTAGTTGCCATAAAATTAATTACTTCAGGAGATACCTTTTCAGAAGCTATCATTAGATCTCCCTCATTCTCTCTATCCTCATCATCTACAATAATAATCATTCGACCTTTTTTAAGATATTTAACAACTTCTGGAACAGAAACTAAGTACTTTTTTTTCATATTTTTTCTTCTTATTTTAGATTAAATTATAAAGGTATTTTACTATTAAATCAAATTCAATGTTTACTCTCTCTCCAATTTTCAAATATTTAAAATTTGTTGTATCAAAAGTATGGGGAATAACATTAACAGAAAAAAAAGAGCCTTTTACATCTACTATTGTTAAACTAATACCATTTAATGTAACAGAACCTTTATAAACAAGAAATTTCTTCCAGCTATTATCCTGATAAGTAAAACATATTTTTGAACTTTCAACACTCCTATTAATTGATTTAACCCTCACAGTTCCATCAAGATGGCCGCTTACAAGATGTCCACTCAAAAAATCATTTAAAGTAAGAGGAAGCTCAATATTTACAAAACTTCCTGGTCTTAGATCATTAAAATTCGAAAGCCCTAATGTTTCTTTACTTAAGTTAAATTTATACCTATTAGAGATTGCTTTTATAAGAGTTAAACATGTTCCATTTACAGCTATAGAATCCCCTATTTTCATACCTTCAGAAAGATCAACATCAATAGTCATTTCAATCTTATTCTTTTTCTCTAAAGAAACCAATTTTCCCATTTTTAAAATTATTCCAGTAAACATTATTTAAAACCCCTTAAAATATATCCGGAATTAAATTCCAAAATTTCCCTCTTTCTAAAAATAATTGGATTTAATATACTCATACCTGAAGAAAATAATTCCACTGATTCTTTTGCCCCAATTAATTTATCAGCACAAAATAAGATAATTTCATTATACAATCTCTCTTTCAAAAAAGAATTAATCACATTTCCGCCACCTTCAACCATAACAGAAGCAATTCCTTTTTTATATAATATGTGCAGAACTTCTCTCACATCCAGTCCATCCTTATTTGGTTTTACAAAAAAATGATCTTTAACCTTTTTATTCTTATTATCCGCATTTTTTGAACTAAAAATAATCAAGGGAAAATTCTCCTGATGCTTGAAAATCTTTAAATCCTGGGGCATAATATTATTTGAATCAAGAACAATTCTATAAAGTCTCTTACCTAACCACGCCTTTTCTCTAATATTTAGTAGGGGATTATCCTCAATTATTGTTTTGACTCCAACAAGAATAGCTGAAAATTCACCCCTTAAACTGTGTGAATACTCTCTCAATTCCTTACCTGTTATCCATTTAGAGTTTTTATATTTATCTGTCAATTTAGAATCGATTGAAACTCCTGCTTTTATTGTAACATAAGGTTTTTTTTCTTTCATATATTCCAAATAATGTCTGTTTACTTCTGAATAAAGATATTTAAGACATCCTAAATCTACTTCAATACTATTTTTCTTTAGTTTTTCTATTCCCTTACCCCCAACAACAGGATTCGGGTCTTTAATAGAAATAACCACCCGTTTTACACTCTTTTTTATAATTAAATCAGTACATGGAGGAGTTTTACCATAATGTGAACAGGGTTCAAGAGGAACATATAATGTTGTGTTTTTTTCTGTAATATGACTAAGAGCCATTCTCTCAGCATGCTTCTGCCCAAAACTTTTATGAAATCCATACGAAATAATCTTTCCATTCTTAACAACCACAGCACCAACCAGAGGGTTAGGCTCTGTGAACCCCTCGCCTTTCTGACCAAGTTTAATGGCAATTTTCATAAACTTTAAATCTTCTGCTTTTTTACACATATCAACCATTCAAAAGAGCCTCAATAAAATCATCATACGAGAATTCAACCAAATCCTTTTCTGTTTCTCCAGTTCCAGCAAATTTCACGGGTATCCCCATATCATCTATTATATTAATAATAGTACCTCCTTTTGCAGTGCCATCAATCTTAGAAAGTACAAGACCTGTAATTGCGGAAAACTCTCTGAATTTTTTTGCCTGATCCAATGTGTTTTGGCCCATTGTAGCATCTATTATCAATAATACTTCAGATGGTTGATTGGGGAAAAAATTTTTTATTATCTTCTCAAGCTTCTCAAGCTCTTTCATTAAATTACTCTTTGTTTGAACCCTCCCTGCAGTATCAACAATAAGTAAATCGAAATCTTTACTTTTAAAAGAATTCAGGCTGTTAAAAACAACTGAGCCTGAATCCGCTCCTTTTGCACCCCCGATTACAGGAATACCTATTTTTTCTCCCCATAAAGAAAGTTGTGAACTTCCAGCTGCTCTAAAAGTATCTGCTGCTGACATTAATACTTTTTTACCTCTATTCATATAATAATATCCAATTTTTGCAGCTGTTGTGGTTTTACCACTTCCATTAACTCCAACAATAAATATTATATTTTTTTCATCCGGAAGATTTATTTCATTTGAACCAATCGAAATAAAAATCTTTTTTAACTCATCCTTTAAAACAGAGAAAAAATCCTCTTTATCAAAGCTTAATTTTACTCTTTTCTTTATGTTTACTAAGATCTTTTCAACAAGCACAACAGAAATATCAGAGAGAATCAATAATTCCTCTAATTCCTCAAATATCTCCTCTTTACTCTTCTTAGAATTTAAAATGAGATTAATTTTTTTCTTTAATGATATTTTAGATTTCTCTTTCTCTTTTTTCATTAATTTATTATAACATTTATTCTAAAATATAGGCAAGAATTACCTGGAGTTTCGTATTCAATTATGAAATGAGGTTTCTTTTTGTGTAAAAATTACACCATTTTGCATGAAAAAAAATTTCTCAAAATAATCTTTTAATTTTATTTTTTTGAAAAACATTATATAATAAGGAATGCAGGATGTCGGTTTATAAAAAACACGATATTTAAGTTGGCATAAAAATTGCATTATATTATGTGAGGTATCAATGAAAAAAAACAGAGGATTTACTTTAATTGAGTTAATGGTTGTCATGGCATTTATTGGAATTATGCTGGCAATCACTCTGGGCTACGGTTTTAGAAATAAAGACAGGATAAATCTAAGAAATGATGCAAATGAAATTACCGGGCAAATTTATAAAATCAAACAACGAACAGCAAGGGAAAATAAAACAATAAGAATGACATTCACTTCCAACAGTTATTCATATTCTATCTGGGATGGTCTGGCATGGAAACTATTAGATGAAATAGGTTATCATGGTGGAGAAACAGCATCTAATGTTAGTATAGCAGGCACACCATTAGCTTTTTGTATAAATTCAAGAGGGCTTGTTGTGAAACCTGATGCTCCTAACCAATTTGAATTATTAGGTACTCAAATCATAAAACTTAGATCTGAAGGAGATAAAGGTTTAGACGAAATTAATATAAATTTATATCCTTATGGAGGTATTAAAGTTGAAAAAGATTTTAAATAATAAAAAAGGTTTTACTTTTGTTGAAACACTGGTTTCAGTTACTATTTTATCATTTGTAATTATAGGAGTTTTAACAATGACCACAGTACACATAAAAATGAACTCCTTTGCTCTGCATCACACTAAAGCAGTCCAACTGGCAGAAGAAGGTGTTGAAATACTTTTAAGACTGGACTCCTCATTACTTCCAGGTTACTATACTCCCGGCCAAACAGAAGGTTTTGGTACTATAACGAAATATCCTGATTTTTCCAGGACAATTACTGTAAGTCAAATTGATATGGATAACTACACAATAACAAGTTCTGTAATATGGAGAAGTCAAAAGATAAACTCTAAACCTTTAATACTATCAATAAGAAGGACTTTATAATGAAAAAAAATAAAGGATTTACAATGATCGAAGTATTGGTTTCTTCAGCAATATTTCTTATTGTTTTAAGTGCAATGTACCTTCTTATTATGAGAACTCAAAGTTTTACACTGACAGAAGGAAGAAAACTTGACATGAACCAGGCATCAAGGGCAATAGAACTGGTATTATGTGACAATATAAGAAGTGCTGGTTCTGTATTATCTTTACTTTATACTCCATCATTCTTAGGAGGTCCATCCCCATTTACTGGTATTTACCCTTTAAATAACACAAATGGGCCTGATGGTATTATACTGGCTTCTGGAGATCCTAAAGCCACTACAAAAACAACTGCAACTTTTGACCCTATAGGAGATATAACTTTATCTGTAGAAAGTGTTGAAGATAAAGATACTGGTATAACAGCATGGGAAAACAATGATATTGGCATTATTGTTAGAATAAAAGGTTATTATATTTTTAAAGTTAATCAACCAGTAGGACCTGGTTCAGGATTACTATCAATAAGAGCAACACCTGTTTACTACTCAGGATTGTTAAATACTGCATCTGCTCTCTCTGCACTTCAATACGATGATTTAAGCGAAGATGCCAACCATCTTGGAATAAGAGGAAATGATAACACAACACCTTACCCAGTTGGAAGTCCTGTAATTAGATTAGAATATTTCAATATATTTCTTGTCAGTGAGGAACTCGACACTACTGGAAATATTGTCAGATCACTTACATTAACCACTGACACACAGGGAGTTGGAGACATTCTAAATTCACCTGTAATTGATTCTAGATTAGTACCCATTGTACCATTTATTGAGGATATTCAATTTGAATATATTACAAAAGATAATCCACCTGACTTATGGGCTTCTATAGGTACAACAATACCTGCAGGAGGAATAAATTACTCAGATCCATGTCCAATAGGCTCCCCTGGAGCAGCAAATTGTGTTCCTTTTATCGACCAATTTACAAACACAAACATTGCAAGTGTATCTGTTTATATTCTTTTGAAAACTGAAGAAGAAAAAAATAAAATGAGCAAATCAGGACTAATCTATCATAAACCAATAATGGGAGATGTACCAGCTTTTACTGTTCCAATTGGAAGATTTCATTATTCATATATGAAATATGAAACCTTTGTAAGAAATTTTAATGGAGTATATTAAATATATAAATTTAGGAGAGGAGAATATAAAGTGAATAAAAGAGATGAAAAAGGTTCGGTTTTTATCCTTGTTTTAATAGGAATTCTCATAATTTCTATTTTAGGTATTTCAGGACTTACAAAGAGTACCACTGAAATATCAGTATCAAGAAATTTTAAAGAGGATAAAACAGCACTTTTTAGTGCAAATAGTGGTATTAATTATGGAATAAACGAATTGAGAAATACAGTTGATCCTCAATCTATTCAATTTCAAATTTCAGGTGGAGATAATGGTTATTCGAGTTATAAATCAGGTAAGATAACAGATTCAACTCCACAGAATGTAACTGGATTCTTATCTTTTACACCACCTCCACCTTCAGGTGTTTCTTTAGAAATTGGAGGAGAGGCAGGTGTAAGCTTAACTGCGTGGAATTTAATTGTTTCATCTTTTGTATCAATACCAACAATAGGTGATGCAAGAAAACAAATCCAGACTGCTGTTGTGCTTTTATCATCAGAATATTAAGAGGAGGAAAAAATGAAAAAATTTATTTTAACATCTATTATTATTATATTTGTTTGTTTTTCTATGAATGCATGGAACGATGAAACATTGTTCTCAGGAGGAAGTTATACAATATTAAAACCAAATGTGATGATACTTATGGACAATTCAGGTTCTATGAACAATGTAATATTTCATCCTGAGTTTAATCCTGGACTAATTTATGGTGACAATTGGACGGATACAGGACAATATACATTGGCAGAGACTAAAAATTATACATACAATGGTCATACTGCTAAACTCTTAGGTGGAGATGGAATACGACATATGGGCAGTTATCTTAATTGGATTTTTTATCATGCAACAGATACCCAAAGAGCTGAAGTCTCTCATTTTACAGACTATGGTACATTTGATACTTCGGATACTACTAATTATGAAGACACACGAGTAAGAATCAGGGTTGCAAGAAAAGTTTTAAAAGAAGTAATCAAGAGCATTTATGATGATTATGATGATGACCCTGACCCTAACAAAGCATATCCAAGAATAGGTCTTACAATCTTCGCAGGAGGAGGTGATCCTGATGGGGGAACACTAAAACATGACTGCCAGACACATAGCAATTACAATGCATATAAAGCTTTGATTAATGGAATTAAAGCTGACACATGGACACCCCTTTCTGAAACCTATGCAGAAATATGGGCATACTTCAGACACGGTGGTGAGTGTAGTATTACAGATGACAAATATTTTCTACCATTAAATGACTCGGGTGCTCAAAACATATCTGCAAACACTCCAATAACTAACTGGTGCCAGTTGAACTTTATAATTGTAATGACAGATGGAGAATCAACACGAGATGATCAACTGCGTGATCTGTCAAGCAACTCCCTCTTTTATACCCCGGATAACAGCGCACCATGGGGTGACACTGATGTTGAGGGCGTTGATGATAATGATAAAGAAGATCTTCTAAATACTGGAACCAATTATCTTGATGATCTTGCTTATTTTGCTCAGCATAATGACATCTGGCCTGATGATATTGATGCTGTAAAAAATGATTCTCGTTTTGAACTTCAGATGAAAAATAAACAATTCATATTTACATATGCAATCGGGTTCACTATTGACAATGTTTTACTCTCTTCAACTGCTAAAAATGGTGAAGGAGAATATTATACAGCAACTGATTACGACACACTGCTTAAGGCAATGAAGGAAGTTTTTGCAAGTATTGATGAGAAAGTTAGAGGATATGCTTCTTTTGCTGCACCAAAATATTCATTGACTTATGGTGAGAGAAGAGGCTATGCTGCAACTTTTGTTCCAAAAAACACTCAAACCATATGGGAAGGTCATTTAAAATGTTATCAACTTGACGAAGATGGAAACTTTCCTCCTAATCTTGATTTACCAGGCCCTGCACTTCTCTGGGATGCAGGATTCGTTTTAAATGCAAGAATAGCTTCAAGAGAAATAATGACTGTAAAAGATGGAAGCCTGGTTGGTTTTAACAATACTAATGTAACAGCAGTAGACCTGGATTTTACCAGTGGCATACCTGCTCAGGATGATGCAGATAGGGATGCAGTCATAAATTTTATCAGAGGAGACAATGGCTATAACTGGAAATTCGGTGATATATTCCATTTTAATCCAGTTGTAGTGGGCGCTCCTTTACCCTGGAAAGGAGCTTTTTCCACATCATATCAGGATTTCTATAACTATTATACTAAAAGTGGTGCACACTCAGGAGATGGATTTATAAGAACAGAGGTTGTATATGTAGGAGCAAATGATGGAATGCTGCATTGCCTAAAAGTTGAAAACGGTGATGAACTATGGGCATTTATTCCTCAATCACTACTTCCCAAATTAAAACATTCAGTTCCAGATGTAACAGACTCTCTTAACAGACACAATTACTTTGTAGATGGAAAAGTAATAGTAAAAGATGTAAAAATCTCAAACAATGGTGATTGGACTGATTGGAAAACAGTTATTATTTTTGGCATGGGAATTGGTGGTAAAACATATTGTGCCTTAGATATAACTGACCCGGTTAACCCCATATTCTTATGGGAATTCTCAGATTCAACAATGGGATATACTGAAGCCAAACCAATAATCGCTCAGATTTCCAATGATGGAAATGGAGACAACTTTCCTGGTGTTATTTTATCAGGAGGTTATGATATGGAAGAACTTTCTGCTCCTGGAGACCTGGAAGGAAAATCATTGTTTATTCTCCATGCGTATGATGGTACACTTATTAAAAAGTTCATTTATGGTGCTTTAACATCAGATCCAGACACTCTTGTAAGCGGAGTATACACTCACACGAATTCAGGATTTAAGTATGCTTTCACATCAACCCCAACAGTTCTGGATTATAATTACGACGGATTCGCAGATTATATTTATGTGAGTGAAACAGGAGATTATAAAAAAACCAACCACAATGGAGCAAGGATCTGGAAAGTGAATTTGAATGGTGATCCTATTACATGGAGACCAAAAAAAATATTTCAGGCAGATGATGGACAAACAATCTTTATTCCTCCTACACTTGGATTTGATCAGAACTTTAATCTCTGGGTTTTGTTCGGAACAGGTCATAGACCCAAACCTAAGGACCCTGATAATGAAACAGGACAATTTATTGGTTTTATTGATGATGGAACAATATCAACTCCTTTAGAAAACTCAGATTTCAAGGATATAACAAGCTCTTTTACCAGTCCTGGAACTGATACTGAATTCTCACTCACCTCATATAAAGGATTATATTTTGATTATGTAAATGAAGATTCTGAAATATTGTTTGAACCAAATCCCATATTTTTAAATAGTGTTGTATACTTTAACACATATGCTCCAGTGGATAGCGGAGTCAAAGAAGATCCATGCATGTGTACAGGAAACCAGTTTGTTTACAGCTTTAAACTCTCAAGTATGGGATCAACCATTTCAATCGGAGATACTGATGTGTTTTCAGGCAAAATACAGGGATATGGTTCTTTTTCCGGAGGAAAATTTAAAATATACTATGGAACTGGTGAAGCAGGAAGCCCGGATATCAAAGATCAAAAGACAATTGATTTAACCAGTATATTTGGACCAATTTTCTGGCTGGAAAACAAGATATAATGAGAAAATTAATACTCATTATATTACTGACTCTTTCTTTTATTTGGTGTGGGCAAAAAGAATCAGAGACTCAGCAATTGAAAAACAACTATAAGAAACCCGTAGCTTCAGTTAAAAGAAGTAAAATTGTAAAAAACAACACTCAGGAAGATATTTCTAAAAATACTCTTGTTATTAAGGATACTAAATTTGTATCAAAGGCTATTTCAAAAAGAGATCTTACACTTAAAGTAACTCTTAAAAAACCTGATGATAAAGTTAATTTTGAATATAGGTGGTTTGTAAATGACAGAGAAATAGAAGGTATTAATACCAATATTCTCCCAAAAGTTGAATTCAAAAAAGATAACTGGGTGTTTTGCAAAGTTACAGCTATAAAAGATAACCTGAAATCAAGAACAATTAAAAGCAAATATGTTAAAATCCTTGGTACGCCTCCTCTATTTAACCCAAAACCAATTCAAGCATTCCAAGTTCCTGGAGAATTTTTTTATAAAATCGAAGCATCTGATCCGGATTTACGAGATGATGTTTTCTTAACTGACGAAGAAAAAAACACTCTGAAATTCGAGCTTATTTCTCCTAAAAAAGAGGGTATTATTCTCAATTCAAAAACAGGTGAGATGAAATGGCATATAGATAATAACATAATTAAAAAACTTGGTAATACTATTGAAATAAAATTCAAGATTTCAAGCGATGGAGGTAAAGTAACATCTTCGATTAAATTAAATCTAATTCAGCAAAAAGAACAAAAAACTGAGGAGCAAAAAACAGAGACTTAAACAATATAAGGGGCGATCTTTAAAAGATCGCCCCTTTCCAATATTTTTCTATTTTTTATTCCACTCTTTGACAAGATCTCCAAATCTTTTAATACCCTCATCAATTTGTTCCATGGATGCGTATGAAAAATTAAGCCTGCAAGAATTGTTACCACCTTCATTAGGATAGAATGCAGTACCTACCACATAAGCTACATTCCTTTTAACAGCCTCTTCAAACATTTCTGTTATATCCATATACTTTGGAAGCGTTACCCACAGGAAAAGTCCACCTTCAGGAGCTGTCCACGTTAGACCTTCTAATTTTGGCATATATTTCTGCAATTTATCAAGCATGAAATCCTTTTTTTCTCTATAAGCAGAAATAATTTTACTTATCTGCTTTTTAAGTAATCCTCTTTTTATAAACTCTGCTAAAATATACTGATTAAAAGGAGGTGAGCAAAGATCCGTAGATTGTTTGGCAATTATTACTTTCTGTATCAATCCTTTTGGGCCAGCCATCCATCCAAGTCTGAATCCAGGGAGCAAAATCTTGCTAAATGTATAAATTGAAATCACTCTTTCTGAATTCAAGCTGATCAATGGGGGCTCTGCCTCTCCTTCAAATCTTAACTGTCTATATGGTGAATCTTCAAGAATTATAAGGTCATACTTTTCTGCTATTTCAATTAATTTTTTTCTTCTTTCAAGATTCATTGTAATACCTGAGGGGTTCTGGAAATCAGGAATAACATAAATAAATTTAGGTTTTTTCCCTATATCAATAGACTTTTTAATCTCTCTGTCAAGAACTTCCGTATCAATTCCCTTTTCATCAAGTTCAACTCCTTTCATCTTTGCACCATAAGCATTAAAAGCTTGAATGGCTCCTAAATAGGTTGGATTCCCAGTCATTATTATATCACCAGGGTCTACAAATATTTTAGCAATAAGATCCAGTCCCTGCTGGGATGAAGTTGTAACAATCAATTGTTCAATAGGAATATCAATCCCATCTTCATTTAAGAATTCCAAAATCTGCTCTCTCAAAGAGTACACACCTTCTGTTTCTCCATATTGAAGTGCTTTTCTCCCCTCTTTTTCTAAAACATATTGAGCAATCTCTTCAATTCTTTCAACAGGGAATAAATCTGGAGCAGGTAAGCCTCCAGCAAAAGATATTATACCCGGCTTGTTAGTGAGTTTTAAAAGCTCTCTGATTTCAGACTTTTTCATACCTTTTGCATTTGAAGAAAAAAACTTCTCATAATCTATCATCAATATCCTCCTTTTTTATTTAATAATATAATATATTAGATTTAACATATAAATTCAAGAAAATTTATTTTTTTTTTTAAACAATTAATAATAATTTGACATCATTTTTAAAGATTGTTATAAGTAACAATTACAATATCAGGAGATAAAATGAAAAGACTCTCTATTTTGTTAATCTTTATTTTTGCATCAAATATCTTAAATGCACAAATCATTGAAAATAATGAAAACAATCATTTAAAAAAGTTTTCAATTTATTTAGGTGCTGGGATCAGAAATGTTACAGAAAACAAATATGAAGAAGTTTATGGGGAAAATAATATTTCTTTTAGTGCTGATATTGGACTTAAAATATATAGATCCTTAGAACTCTTTTTGCATACTGATTATTTTAAAGCTGATGGTGAACTAACATTTTCAAAAGAAAACACAACCTTAAAAATAATTCCAGTTGAGCTTGGAATAAGATTTATATTGGGTAATAATATCATCAGACCATATGTTGGAGCAGGTATGGGATACTATATATACAAAGAGGAAAACTATATTGGGACTATCGATAAAAACAAAATTGGATTTCTTGCTGAAGGAGGAATAAGATTTTTTGTCATAAAACCTTTATTTATTGATTTAAAACTCAAGTATATTTCTTTGAATGTTAAAAATGATGAAAACTCAAATATTCAATTAGGTGGAATATCTTATATGGGTGGAATCGGAATAAGCTTTTAAAATAAATCTCAAAAGATTAAAAAATTATAAAAAATACATAAACCAGCTAAAAATTATAACCCCTACACACATGTAAAGAAATAGCTTTAATGCATATCTAACAATATCTTTCCTTGTATCAAATCTAACAAATGCGATTAATATAGAGACAATTATTGAAAAAACCAACATTGATATGAAATGACTTCTAAAAATCATTTTCGTTTACCTCTTGCTATATCAAAAGCATTTAATGCAACAAGATAATTTAAAAGTCCAGCTGCAACCATATATGTAGTACCATAATTATAAGTAATAGCTTTAATATTTCCATTACCAAGTCCAAGCAATTTTATTATAAAATAAAAGGCGCCATTTCCCAAATCACCTAAAAATCCAAGAACAAGAAGAGGATGAAATGAATGGGTGTTATAAAATTTACCATGCATAATAAGCCCCAAAACCAGAAGAAGTAATATACCTACAAAAAAAACAGCCCCTTTAAGGTACTTTTTCTGAAGAAAATGCCCTGCTCCAGGGAATAACCAGGATAAAAAAAGTATTAAATATGGATTCATAAGTTGAGATTATACGATATTTTAACAGAAAATACAACTAAAAATTTCTTAATTATTTTGTAGTTACCTGTTTTAATCGCCTGTTGGAGTAAAAATTAAAATAAATAGCTTCAAGCGGAGCCAGAATTGCAGTAATCCACATAGCGATTGATATTCCTCCTAAAATACCGAATACTAAAAAAGAAAAACTGAAAAAATCTCTTCTGTATATAAATGCAGATTTAGATACAAGTCTATCCATTTTCCCTATGAATCCAGATGAATTTGAGCCTTGCTCAATAGATTTTACTATTTTTACAAGATGGCCTCTGATTTTAGCCTTTTTTACAAAATTTGCCATTATAAGATAGAAACTGAATACTGAGATGATAGTCACTATTCCAAGAATTATATAAATCGCTTTACCTGTAAAACCATATAAACCAATAGGAAGGTTCACAAGGAAAACCAGGAAAGTTGTGATATCACAAACTGTGTCAATATTAGCACCTAAACCTGAGCTTCTGAATGTTAACCTGGCATTTTCCCCGTCACACCCGTCAAACATAGAGGCAAATTGAAACAGGATTGTGGCTATCAAAGTATTAACATATCCGCCCTTACCAATAAACCACCCACTAGCAAGTCCTATAATTAAATTTGCAATACTGATATGAATGGGTGCTAATTTCAGTTTAATTAATCTTTTAGTTAAAAATAAAGAGATATAACGGTTAAAATTTCGGGAAATAAAACCGTCTGTTGGTTTACGTGCGGTGTTTAGCAAATATTTCTCAGCTTTTTTAAATGTATTTTTAGATGTTATATTAATACAAAAGTTCTGACCGATTTCGAGTACCTCAAAATCAGTTGAAGTAAACAGGGTATTCATTATATCAGTACTAAGAGATGCAGTTTGACTTTTCTTTAAAAGATTAGCAAGCTCCTGAAAAGTTCTGGGAGCACATAAGCTTATACCTGAATAAAGGGCATTGTATTCGTCTATATCCCCATTAATAACCTTAACCTTTTTAGTCTTTAAATTGGATTTTATTCTGATACTATCAACTCTTTCCTCAGATAAATTCTGTTTAGAGTTAGCCAACAATAAGTTCTTATTATTCTCAGACTTAAGGTGAGTAGTATTTATTAAAATTTTTGGGTCAAAGGTTAACGTACTATTTAGCAACCAAAAATCTTTTTTTATTTCCGGATATTTATTATGTAGAAGATCTGATAAAAATAGAAACTGGAGTTTTATTCCCTTTTCTTTCAGTATAGTATCCTTTTTAAGGGAAGATATAATCTTATCTTCTTTATTTGAAATTAAGATAAAATTTTTAACTCCTGCTTGGTTTGCAGTTAAAATAGTGCGCTTCAGCATAGGCAAACCTAAAATTTTACTCCGGGAATTCCATTTTGATTGGGAAGATTCAGAATTCCGTTGATTTGATATTATTACTGCTGTATCAATCAGCATTTTGACTCCTATTACTTAACTTAATTCCTTTTCCCAAGTTTAAAAAAAATAACCCAATCCCTACAAAAAAAAGTTTCCTTATTCGCCTGATAATCCCGATGCTAAGGCCGATGCCAGCTGGATATCCCAAACTTTTTAATACAACCACAAATGCCCCTTCTGTGATTCCCCATTGACCGGGCATAAGGAAAAAAATAGTATTAATTATGGTAACCATTGCTGAAATAAAGAGGGCCTCAATAAAATTGGTCTGGATTCCTAGAACCCTTAAAATAAGCAACACTTCAACTGCACCTAAGATTCGAGCAAAAAAGTGAAATGCCAGTGCAAGAACCATTTTCCCTAGTGCCTGGGTATAAAGCATCTTCAGATTATTATCCAGACTTCTAAACTGGGTTTCTCGATTTTTTAAAAATCGTTGGATTGAGGGAATGAAAGAGGTTATTTTTAGAAGAATTTTGTAAAGACCATTGAGTTGCAAAATAATCAATGTGGTTATTCCCAAAAAAGTGATACCCATGCAGATTAATCCTGGCAATATTAGGGATTCCGGAATATAGGAGAACAGGAATGAAACAAGGAGTCCAGTTGCTGTAAAAAGCATCCCACCAATAAATTCAATGGTTTTGTCCACAAACACACCAGCAATTCCCTCATTTAACGGGATATTATTTCTGATCAAGTAGGCTCGAGCTGCATCACCTCCTAAGTTAGCAGAGGGAAGTACATTGTTTAGTGCATCACCAATAATTCTTAAGCGGAAAAAGAAAAATATGGATGCTCTCCGAAAGAATTGGTTCTGGATGATATTCCATGCTTTTGCCTGGCAAAGAATCCAGATGCCCCCCAAAAAGAAGATCGGAATAAACCAGAATCCAAAAAATGAAATATTAAAGATGAGTGTGTCGATTCCTATCCGGTAAATCAAGTAGAAAAAAAAGATAAATCCAATCAAGCTTAAAATTAATTTTATATTTTTTTTTAACCCCCAATTATTCATTTTTTATGAACCCATAAAGATATTTGATTTAACTATTTGATTTATCATTGTCAAGGCTCTTTATAATGCAATTAGCTTTTTGTAAAGCTTTTTCATCGTCCACATCAATCCAAAAATTATCATTTATGTCTATGACTCTTGCCTTTTGATTTGAAGCCAGTATCCGTATTCCACCTGATAGGGTTGAATCTCCTGCTTGAATACTTTTTTGAAGCGCACAAAAAATGGAACTAGTACAAAGAAATATGCCAGTATCAAAAGCATTAAAATTTTTAATATTTTTACCAATATTTACAATCAATCCGTTTTTCACCTGAACCTTTGTAACATCTTCCATATCTACATAAGGATTGTTAATCGTATTAGAATCCACAGCCAAAATAATTTCATCATCGTGAATTGTTTGATTCTTAAGTTTCAACAGTATCTTCGGGTCAAATATGTGATCTGCCATCAACAGGATAAATTTTTCATTTATATAATCTTTTGCCTTCAATACAGAAAGGCCATTCTCTTTTTTCCATTCATTATTGTAAACAAAATGAATTTCAATTTTTTCCCCCAGAGAAACGCCCTCTAAATAACTTCTTATCTTTTCTTTATTATGGCCAGTGACTACTAAAAAGTTAATTATTCCGACTCTATTAGCTGTAGAAATTACCCTCTTAATAAGAGCAGTCCCCCCCACCTCTATTAATGGCTTACAATCGCCTTTATGAGATAAACGACTTCCTCTACCAGCAGCAATGATCAGGCATTTCAATGCTTAATCCTCTCGTTTCCCCGAAATAAAATCTTCAACCATTTGTCTGGCTACATCATCTGGATATTGAGTGGGTGGGTGTTTCATAAGGTAAGCAGCAGGGGAATAGAGTATTCCACCTTTTTTTCGAATTAATGCTAACTTAGAGCAGCGTATGGCATCTATTACAACACCAGCAGAATTGGGTGAATCCTCTACTGAAAGGCGCATTTCAAGATTCATAGGTATATCTCCAAAAAGTTTTCCTTCCATTCTCAGAAAACAAACCTTGTTGTCATTTAGCCATGGAATATAATCGCTTGGGCCAATATGAATATTATTTTTGCTAAGCCTTTGTTTTAATACAGATTGCACCGCATCAGTTTTGGACTCTCTCTTTGAAACCAATCTGCCCATATCTAACATGTTTAAAAAATCTGTATTTCCTCCTGAGTTGAGCTGATAAGTTCTTTCCAGTTTTACTCCTCTATCTTTAAATAAACTGGCTAAAACACGATGAGTAATGGTCGCCCCAAGTTGGGATTTTATATCATCTCCAATAATCGGTAGTCCTCTCTCTTTGAATTTTAGAGCCCATTCTGGATTACTGGCAATAAAGACTGGCATGTTGTTTATAAAGGCTACATTTGCATCCAAAGCACATTCTGCATAGAATTTCACCGCAGTTTCAGACCCAACAGGTAGGTAATTCAATAGAATTTCAGTATTTGATTTTTTTAGTGTATTTACAATACTTTCTTTATCTGCTTCTTTTTCATTAGCTGGGATAAAAGTCCTATCCTCATCTTGATTCTTCATGTGGCTGGCAACTCCGTCCAAAAGCTTTCCCATTTTTACCTTTACATTAGTTTTTGGTATTTCCTTACAAAATATCTTGGTGCAATTGGGCTTTGCAAAAATTGCTTTTGAAATATCTTTGCCTACCTTCCGTTTATCAATATCAAAAGCAGCAACAACTTCTATATCAAATGGTCTGTAACCACCAATTTCCCGGTGCATCAACCCAATAGCTTCTTTACTTTGTTTTTTTTTGTAGTAGTTTATCCCTTGAATAAGTGAACTTGCACAATTTCCAAGTCCAATAATGGCAATCCTAATTTTTTCCATGTTTTACTCCCTTTTTTAAATATCAATTTTTTTATAATGAATCCCATTAACAATTGCATAAACTATCGGAACAACAAAAGAGTAGCATTTGATTTCGCTCCAAGAATGTGTAAAAATCAAAAAATTATGCGGAAATAGTTCTTGTTTATTATGTACTTTATTCATTAATAAAATTATTTCTGATTTTTTCTATTTAATGGTTTATTATTCAGGTAAAATACCCCAGGTTCCTCTTTTTTTATTTCAAATGTTAAAACTCCATCATCTTCCTTATCCTTAATAAATGCATCTTTAAAAATCTTTAATATTCCTTGGATTATTTTTGAAGAAAGCAATTTCTCGGATTTTATCCTCTCTATAACCTCATCTATCTTAAAGATCCTTACAATTGCTTTCCCCTGTGGAGGACCTATTGTTGAAAATTGAAATTCAGCATTTGCATTTAATTCTCCAAAGTAATGTATAAATTTTGGGAAAGATATCTTTATTATTGGTTTTGATTTCATAAATTCACCGCCAATTTTCATTCCCTGAGCTGCTACTGCTTTTTGTTTCTCTTTCTCAACTGAGTATTTTTTGGACATAACAGTCTTTATTAAATCCAGATAGGATTGAACAAATTCTGGAGTCAGATGCTCCATAGAAAAAGCCATTTGTAATCCCTCTATTTTTGTTGCGAGTTCTATCCCTTTATTTTCTGGAACTGAAACATTAACATTTTTAATAGAAAATGAATTCCCATATTCAAAAAAGCTCTTTGTATTATCTGGCCTCAAATAGTATGAAAATGATGAATTCTCAATCTTACCTTTAAAAATATCTTTATCTTCTTCTTTTGCTTTAAAGAAAACATCTGATAACTTCATTTTGACCTCAAAAATCGAAGAGCCCTCTGAAAGTAGATTTGAAAGATTTAATTTTGCCTCCTTCTTTTTTAAGAAAATTACAAAAAAATCAGATTTCACCCTACTCATTCCCTCTGCTTCCCCTATTTCACATGCAAATACTCCCTTTTTTTTATCCTTATCCAGAAACTCCATTTCAAATTTAATATTATTACCGATAGATTCTGATAAAGGGTTATCATTTATGAGATCACTTATTATTCCAATAAAATCCTTGGACCCTTTCCTCAACAAACAACTGTAATCATAATCTTTTAATTCTATATTCTCGACTGATACTTTTATTTTTATTTTTGATCTGATCTTTCTGACTTTTACAGGCTGTTTGAGCATTTTAATAGGCTTCCAATCAAACAATAAACCTTTAATTGAAACTATACTGAGATATTCTTCGGAAGGTCCATAAATAAGATTCAATTCTTTCATTCCTATTGCAATTTTAGTTGGTTTTAAATTTGGATCCATAGATTTATAGACTGATGTATCAAAAATAACCGAGGGTTGTACAAGTGTAACAAGGTATCTATCTTTACCTTCTGCTCTCTTTTTCTCAAGTTTAGTTATAATATTTTCAGGTTCTGCTTTTAATTTCAAACCAAAGGGCGAATTATTTATTTTGCTTATAAGGATATTAACCTCTTCTACATTTAGCTTCTTTTCAGATTTAGTACAATTTGATAAAAATATAACAAAAGAAAAAATAAATAAAATTAAAAAAAGCTTTTTCCTCATAAAAATTCCTCCTTTTAAAAGTAACACAGAAAAAAATAACACTTATTTTTTTTTCTGTCAACTATGTTTAAATATAATATATGTTATGATAAAATAAATCCATGTTATACTTCTATTATGGGTATAAAAGGAGATTGAATGAAATTTAAAAAAAACATACTGTGTATAGGGGCAGGTTATGTTGGTGGTCCTACAATGTCAGTTATTGCATTAAAATGCCCAGAATATAAAATTAATGTTGTTGATATAAATAAAAATAGAATAAAAGAATGGAATTCTGATAATCTTCCTGTATTTGAACCTGGTCTTATGGAAGTAGTAAAAAAGGTAAGAGGAAAAAATCTGTTTTTTTCGGATGATATTAAAAATGGAATAAAAAAGGCTGATATTATTTTTGTTTCTGTAAACACTCCAACTAAAACCTTTGGAGAAGGAGCAGGTATGGCTTCAGACCTGCAATACTGGGAAAAAACAGCTCATGAAATCATAAAATATTCTGAAAGAAACAAAATCATTGTTGAAAAAAGCACTCTTCCTGTACGAACTGCTCAAGCTCTGGAAAGAATCCTTAAATCAAACAGAAAAAAGATTAAGTTTGAAGTAATATCAAATCCTGAATTTCTTTCAGAAGGAAGTGCAATCAAAGATCTACTTGAACCTGATAGAATTCTCATTGGATCACATCAAACAGAAGAAGGAATAAAATCAGCTCAGGAGATCATTGATATTTACACCCACTGGATCCCCCGGGAAAAAATAATCTCAACAAACCTCTGGTCTTCAGAGCTCTCAAAACTTGTTGCCAATGCATTCCTTGCACAACGTATCTCTTCAATAAATTCAATATCAGCTCTTTGTGAAAAAACAGATGCAGACATCACAGAGATATCATATGCAGTTGGAAAAGATTCAAGAATAGGTCCTAAATTCTTAAATGCTGGGGTTGGATTTGGTGGATCGTGCTTTAAGAAAGATATTCTCAATCTGGTTTATATTGCAAGAAGCTATGGACTCGAAGAGGTAGCAGATTACTGGGAAATGATCGTAAAAATAAATCAATACCAGGAAAGAAGATTTGTACATAGGATTGTTAAAGAAATGTTCAATACTATCTCTGAAAAGAAAATTGCTATTTTTGGATTTGCCTTTAAAGCAAACACCGGAGATACAAGAGAATCTCCAGCTATTTACATAACAAAAAAATTGTTGGAAGAGAGAGCCTTTGTTTCAATATATGACCCAAAAGCTATTGATAATGCAAAAATAGATTTAAAAGGAATTGATTCTAATGTAAAATATGAAATTGACCCATACAAAGCAGCAAAAAATTCAAATGCAATTGCAATTTTAACAGAGTGGGAAGAATTTAAGAAACTTAATTTTAAAAGAATTTACTCCTCAATGAAAAAACCAGCTTTTATCTTTGATGGTAGAAATATCTTAAACCACAAAAATTTATATAAAATTGGGTTCAATGTATATCCTTTAGGTAAAACAGCATTAACCCATTTTAAATAAGGAGCAGTATATGTGCGGCATAACAAGTTATTGCGGGCATAAGCAAGCTATCCCAATATTGATTGAAGGTTTAAAAAGACTTGAATATAGAGGATATGACTCAGCAGGTTTTGCAGTTATTGATAACAAAAAGAATGTAATTGTTAAATCACAGGGTAAGGTCATCAAATTAGAAGAGAAAAAAACAGGGAAAAAGATCAACTCAACGTTTGGCATTGCTCATACAAGATGGGCAACGCATGGTGAACCATCTGAAATAAATGCTCATCCACAAACAGATTGCACAGGAAAAATAAGTGTTGTTCACAATGGAATTATTGAAAACTACCTTGAACTCAAAGAAGAACTTATAAAAAAAGGTCATAAATTTCTATCTGAAACTGATACAGAGGTAATAGCTCATCTGGTTGAAGAAAATTTCAATGAAGACCTTGAAAATGCAGTTCTAAAATCTATAGAAAGACTAAGCGGAACCTTTGGAATTGCAGTTATTCATTCTGATATTGACCATAAAATAGTAGTTGCAAAAAGAGGAAGTCCAATAATTATTGGTATTGGAGAAAATGAATTTTTTGCAGCTTCAGACTCTAATGCTATTTCACCTTTTACAAAAAAAATGATCCATCTCAGAGATGATGAGATGGCTGTTCTTAACTCCGATGGGTATTATATAAAAAATTTCAAAAATGAAATTTTAGAAAAAGAAATTGAAACTTTTGATGAAGTAAGCTTCAAGACTGACAAAAAAGGATATGAACACTTTATGTTAAAAGAGATATTCGAACAGCCTGAAACAATTGAAAATGCATTTAGAGGAAGAATAATTGAAAATGAGGGTGTATCAAAATTAGGAGGGCTTATACCTGTTCTTGATAGACTGAAGAGTATAAAAAAATTAATTATCGTATCATGTGGAACCAGTTATTATGCTGGATTATTGGGAAGATACATACTTGAAAATGTTACAGAATTAAATGTTGAATGCGAACTTGCTTCAGAATTCAGGTATAGACGTTTAAAACTGGATGAGAATATTGGAGTTCTTGCAATCTCCCAATCAGGCGAGACTGCTGATACACTTGCTGCAATAAAAGAGGCAAAAAGAAAGGGAGCTCTTCTTCTTGGAATTGTAAATGTTGTTGGATCATCCATTGCACAGATTACAGATGCAGGTGTTTACAATTTTGCTGGACCTGAAATAGGTGTTGCATCAACAAAAATTTATACATCTCAGCTTGTAATACTGACTCTTATGGCATTGCTTATTGGAAGATATCAGGGATTATCCTATTATGAAGGTAGCCAGATTATATGTGCTCTAAAGAATATTCCAGACCAGGTAAGAGAAATTTTAAATAATGCAGATAAAATAAAAAAGATAGCTCTTAAATATTCAAAATACAGGGATTTTTTATATATAGGGAGACTTTATAATTATCCAACTGCAATGGAAGGTGCATTAAAGCTAAAGGAAATTTCATATATCCATGCTGAAGGTTATCCTGCGGGTGAGATGAAACACGGACCAATTTCTTTAATTGATGAAAAATTTCCAACAGTTGCAATTGCTCCTGACGATTCAGCTATTGATAAGATGATAAGTAACATTCAACAAATCAAAGCAAGAAATGGAAAGATTATTTCAGTAACAAATAAAGATGCAAAAAAAGTCATAGATATCTCAGATGACTCAATCATTGTTCCAAAAACGATCCCCATTCTCCAGCCAATTCTCAATATAGTTCCTCTTCAATTATTTGCATATTATATTGCAAAACAAAGAGGATGTAATATAGATAAACCTCGAAATTTAGCAAAATCAGTAACAGTAGAATAACTTGACACAATTATGTTAAAACTATAAAATGTCTTTGAGGAGATAAAATGTTTGGAACAGTTTCTTTCTGGGAAATATTAGGAGTACTTCTTATAATTGCCTTGCTCTTTGGAGGGAAAAAATTACCCGGACTTGGCAAAGGCCTCGGAGAAGGTATTAAAAATTTTAGAAATTCTTTAAAAAAAGATAACAAAGACGAAAAAGAAAAAAAAGAATCAGATAATGAAAAGGATAATTGAAGACCTAATAGAAAAGAGAAAAAAAAACCAGGAAAAATTAAAAAAAAGTCTTAATGAACTGGGAGAGTTAATTGAAAGTAGAACTCTTTTTAATAAAAAAAGAGGTGAAATAAAAAAAAAATTATCAAATTTATATACTGATCTTAATGAATTAATTACAAGCCAGGACAAAGAATGGGATGCATATTCAAATAATCATTCTACTACTGTTTTTAAATCCTTACAATGGAAAATCGAGAAACTTGAAGCAGAATATTCAAACGTAAAGACCCTTATAATGAATTTTATTAACCTTGAAAAATCTTTACAAAAACTAATAAATTCTATAGATAAAAAAACTGACAAAAAAGATTTAGACAATCTAAAAGAGATAAAAGGAGAATTATCTGCTTATCAATATTCTGATTTTGAGAAGAGATTCAGGGGAGATGAAAAACAGGTAAAGAAAAAATTAAAAAAATATCTTCCAATCTTTTCTAAATCTGATAATATTCTGGATATAGGATGTGGAAGAGGTGAATTTGTTGAATTGTTGACAAATGAGGGTAAAAAAGCTCAAGGCATAGATATAACTGAATCAATGCTTAATATAGCAAAAACAAAAAACATAAAATGTTCAAAAATAGAAGCACTCCAATTTTTAAGGCAAAATAAAGATAACTCAATTGGTGGCATTTTCTCATCTCAGGTTATTGAACATTTTAAACCCGAATATTTAAGAGAAGTTGTTATTGAATCATTTAGAGTTTTAAAAAAAAATTCTCCTATAGCCCTTGAAACAATAAACCCTTTATCTGTATTTGCATTAAGTAACATCTATTTTCTTGATGTTACTCATCAGAAACCACTTCATCCTGAATATATGAGATACCTGCTTGAAAGTTCAGGATTTTCTAATGTAAAAGTCATATATTCAGACGATTTAAAGGACGAAAAATTAGAAGAAATTTGTCCTGAAAATCAGATTGCAAAAGCATTTAACACAAATATTGATAAATTAAATAAAATATTATTTGCTTCACCCATGTATGCAGTTAAAGGAATAAAGATTTGAAAAATATAAGAAACTTTTCAATTATTGCTCATATAGACCATGGGAAAACAACCCTATCAGACAGGCTATTGGAAATAACAAATGCTATCCCCAAAAGAGAGATGCAAGAGCAGGTCCTTGATTCAATGGATCTTGAAAGAGAGAGAGGAATAACAATCAAATCTCATTTTGTGAGATTATTACATAAAGATGAAAATGGGAATGAATACATATTAAATCTTATCGACACACCAGGTCATATTGATTTTAGCTACGAAGTTTCCAGATCACTTGCTGCTTGTGAGGGTGCTTTGCTTGTTATTGACTGCACACAGGGTGTTGAAGCTCAAACTGTTGCAAATACATACCTTGCAATTGAAAATAATCTTGTACTCATCCCAGTAATGAATAAAATTGATTTACCAAACAATGAATTAGAAAAATCTCTAAATCAAATGGAAAATGCTATAGGAATAGGAAGAGAAGAAGCATTACTTGTAAGTGCAAAAACGGGTGAAGGTGTGGATAAAATCATTCCTTCCATTATTGAAAAGATTCCGCCTCCTAAAGGGGATCCATCAAAACCTTTAAAAGCTTTAATATTTGATTCATGGTTCGATTCATATAGAGGTGTGATAATACTTGTAAAGATCATTGATGGGGTTCTAAAAAAGGGAGACAAAATAAAATTTTTATCAAACAATACAAAACATGAGATCAATGAATTAGGTGTACATACACCCAAACCTTTGGCACTTTCAAAACTATCTGCTGGAGAAGTAGGATACTTAATTGGAAGTATAAAAAATATTTCTGAAGTAAAAATTGGAGACACCTTAACCTTAGAAAAAGAAGAAAGGGTAAGAGCGCTAACTGGATTTAAAGAACCTCAGCCCATGGTTTTTGCAGGATTTTACCCTGGAGAAGGATCAAGCCATGAAGAGTTGAGAGAAGGAATTGAAAAATTGACATTAAATGATTCTTCTCTTTCATTCGAACCAGAATCATCTCCTGCTCTTGGAATAGGTTTCAGGTGCGGCTTTTTAGGCCTATTACACAAAGAAATCATTCAAGAGAGACTTGAAAGAGAATACAACCTTTCAATTGTTAGCACAACTCCTTCGGTTAAATATAGGGTTACAGACACAAAGAATAACATCTTTGAAATCGAATCCCCTGCACAACTCCCCTCACCACAGAGTGTAAATAAGATTGAAGAGCCTTATATTGAAGCAATTATTCTTACTCCTGAAACCTATTTGGGAAATATCTTAAAATTATTACAAAACAGGAGAGGAATCCATAGAAAAATGGAATATATAAGTGCTCAAAGAGTATATTTAACCTATGAACTTCCACTTGCGGAAATTTTATATGACTTTTACAATAAACTAAAATCCATCTCTCAAGGGTATGCTTCATTTGACTATGAAATTAAAGAATATAAAGAATCTCCTTTGGTTAAACTTGATATTCTTATAAATCAAAATCCTGTAGATGCTTTAGCTCTAATTGTACACAGAGAAAAGGCATACACAATGGGTAATCAACTTGCATCCAAACTGAAATCCGTAATTCAGAAACAGCTCTTTGAAGTTGTTATTCAGGCAGCAATAAATAAAAGAGTTATTGCAAAAACTGTTGTTAAAGCCTTAAGAAAAAATGTGCTTGCAAAATGTTACGGAGGAGATATTACAAGAAAAATGAAGCTACTTGAAAAACAAAAAAAAGGCAAAAAAAGAATGAAAAGAATTGGTAAGGTGGATATTCCACAGCAAGCATTTTTGGCTGCTCTTGAATTAGAATAACAAAAAAATTTCCTTTCCCTATGCATAATGCCTTTGTTTAAATTTTTATAACTGATTTAAATAATCTATAAGCTTTATTCATCTTTTCAAATTGTTTTTTGTAATATTTGCGGTTTTTTCTAGCAATTTCCAAAGCAAATTTTGAAGCAATAAAAGCCTCATTAAACATAGAATTCTCATAATATGCTTCTGCTAATGTATCTAAAATATAGGCCTCTTCCCTTAATTTAAGAGCATGTTTTGCAAATTCTAATGCTTTTTTCTTATTCAAAAGTCTCTCATCAGGACATTTTAAAAGTAACCATGCAAAGTTATTTAAAACTTCTGGTTGATTGTAATTCAATTGAAGAGATATCTCATAAGCTATTTTTGATTTACCCCATTTCCCCTGTTCATAATAGATCATACCTAAAAGACTGTATAGCTCAGGTTTTTCAGCTCCTTTTTCAATCTTATTCTCAATAACATTTACCATTAAATTTAAATCCAATTTATTTTCCAGTTTTCCTGCATATGGATTAAAAGAGAGGAAAGTAAAAGCAATCATTATAACAATAAAAATGAAAAGTGAATTTCTGACCTTTTTGTCATGTCTTATTATCATTTCAGGATCTATTATGCTTTTCTTAATAAAACCAATTCTCTCTGAAATATTAAAATGATGCCAATTTGATTTTTTCTCATCATCACCTGTGCGAAATCCTAATTTTGTAAAGGCTGAAATCATATGAACAGGATCAATTCCAGACTGAAAACAATAGAGATCTGCCTGGCGTTCAAAATTCCTCATAAAGTATCCAAAGATAAATCTGAAATATACAATAAATATAAAAATGGAAACAAAAATTATTAAAAAACTTATTAAAGTTGTATTCAAACTACCATCTGCCCTGATTATTGAATTAAATCCAAATTCAGTATTAAGAAATAGTTTAATTAACCTATCTGTTATTCCAAGGCTCAACACAATAAATCCAACAAAAAACAACAAATAATAGGCAAGATGTTTTTTCTTAACATGGCCCACTTCATGACTGACAACAGCTAAAATCTCATCCCTATTAAGTAATTTCATCAACCCAGGAGTAATTAAAAGATACCTAAAAGAAGGAAATAATCCAATGACACCTGCTGTGATTAATCCTTTATTTAATGCATTCCATGACATGATTTTTTTAAATTTCACTCTATTAGAATTACAGAAATTTGAAATTGAATGTTTAAGTTCTGTTTCTAAAAACTCTTTGCAATCCCACAAAAAAGTAATTAGAACAGGGGCAAAAATTGAAAATATAAGCAAGAACAACCCAAATAAAACCACCTGGAATAGAGCTGAATCCATCATTTCAGGACTAAAAGGGAAATTAATCACATTATTTAAATCAATAATCAATGATAAGATCAACCAGGGAATTACAATTACAAGATTGAACTTAATATTAGCCCACACAAAACCTTTTGAAGAATCTCCCCTTTGCACTATTTTACCCATTGATTCAAAAGCCCAGTACCAGACAAATGAAAGATGAAGCATAAAAAACCCAAGACCCATTAAATTTATATAAGTTTCAATACTACCAAACGCTGGAGTCATATATAAAAGCTTCTTAAAATCAAAAACAAATATTTCAATCACAAATAAGAATATCGAAATAATCGTATTAATGGTTATCTTATGGAAATACTCTTTTCTTGCCTGATTTATATCAATTATTTCTTTATTATAATTTATCCTCAATTTCATAAAAGAAAACTTATTGAATTGCCAGAAGAGAAAGAGAAGCAGTAATATGCTCACGAAATTTTGCGGTACAGAAAAAATATTCTCAGATAAAGGTCCAACAGAAAAAACTGAAATTGCAATAATAAAATATAGAATATTTGAATAAATCATTTCTCTATATTTTACCAAAAACATTAGAATATGTCATTAAGAAAACCAGCTTATATTAGAGTAAGAATCAATAAATTATCATACTAAGGTAAGCTACAACTTCTGAAAAATCACCTGTTATTTTTCCGGAATTTGTATATTCAATGATTTCAGCTTTTTTAGCCCCTGATTCAATTGCAGCTATAAGCATCATAACAACAGGACATACACCGCACATTGAAATTCTATTTTCAAACACAGTTTTAAACAAACCCTCAGGGTTTAGATTTAATATTTCCTCTATGGCTTTATCATCCATTATCTTTGCTTCTTCAGCATCTATGTAATGACTCATATCACTTGAAGCAACTATCATTATATCTTTATTTGAATTCATTAATTTTGCAATTTCTATTCCCCCGGTTTTTAAATCCTTAAAACTGTTTGAAGAAATCGTAATAGGAAGAATTTTTGCATCAGGATTCTGATATTGTATAAATGGCACCTGAACTTCAAGAGAATGCTCATCCCTCCCTGCTATAGAATCTAGCCTAAAAATTTCTGAATCTTCAAGCAATTTTGACCTTAGCTCTATATTTACAGAAGCATCTCCCAATGGTGTTTTCCACGAATCATTCCCATCAACAGCAAAAGAGTATCCAACTCCCCTATGATTCACTCCAAGTATAATTACTGTATTGGGGATCTCAACCATACTAAATCCTTTTCCTGCACACCCTCCAGAATAAACATATCCTGCATGAGGAGAAATTAACCCAATTACTCTTTTTTTATTCTCATTAAAACTAATAAATTTAGATAATTCTTTTTTAAGACCTCTCTCATCTCCTGGATAAAACATACCTGCAACTGCTGGATTTCTAACCATTTTATCCCTCCTTTATTATATA
>JAUWNT010000248.1 GCA_030612495.1 Candidatus Aminicenantota bacterium | reverse complement strand
GAAAGACAAGGGGACGTTTCGTTTGTCATATTTTAATAAGTGGCGAAGATAGAATAAATAGGTGTCCCTATTATCCCTTATTATCCCTTTTAAATAATTTATAATAATTGGAAGAAATAAAATGGATAGTTCAGAAAGAATCAGAAGAATGCAGCTCAAGGAAAGCCTTGAATCTGAATGTAGAAGCACTGTTGAACAAAAAATAAACAGATATTTAGAGATTGAGCATCAAAAAATTATTGGTGGACATAACTTTTCAAAAGCATCGTCCGAATGCATTTACCTCTATCGTGATGGTTATTTTGTAGGTACAGTTATGATGAACCATGCAATTAATGAAGGTATTATAAAATTTATTACCGACAGAAATTCTATTAGTAGACAAAAAGAAAATGGAGATACAAAGACCATCGAGGAACTGATTAATGAATTAAAAGAGAGAAAGATTATTTTAAATGAATGTGCTAAAGCCTCAATAAAAATTTGGAATAGTTTTCGTGCCGATATACATCATATGAATCCAAAAGTAATGGAAATTCCCTTTAAAGAATTAGCGCTAAAAAATATAAAAAATCTAGCAGTCATTGAAAAAGAAATTTTTGGTTTTGATATTAATAATGGTGCCATCGTTCCGCATCGGCCAAAATATTGGAATATAAATAAAAATGGAATGATAGAGACTTTTTTAAGATTAGAATAATTAAATTAGTAAATAAATAAGGACACATCCCATTTTCTTAGACGATTAATATTTTACTTTTTTTAAATTAGATAAATAGGGAAGGTGTACCAGGGCAATAATTCGACAATTTTAGCGGAAAACCTATAGGATCTGTGGAGTTTTTTAACCAGATAGTCGAGGCTTTAGGTTTTATTATATATAGATAGATGTCTCAAGGGAAAACTTCATAAAATAGAAAATTAAACCATAGATAAAATAGGATACGGTCCCTATTTAAATTAAAAGGAGTAGAGAAAAAATGCATCTGTATTTCGCATATGGCTCAAACATGGATAAAGAGGATTTAGACAGATGGTGTGAGGAAAAGAATTATCCTAAAATTACTCCAAAGTCGAGAATTCCTGCAAAGTTGGTTGGTTATAGATTGGCTTTTAACTATTCTTCCTCCCTCCGTAAGTGTGGTGCTGCAAACATAATGGAAGTAGAAAACGGAGAGGTTTACGGATTGCTGATAGAAATAGACAATGATGAGCTTCAACTAATCAGAGAGAAAGAAGGTTGCCCCAAGTACTACCAAGAGATAAGAATCTTTGTAGATAGTTTAGCAGGACAAAGAATGGTTGAAGCCATAACGTACAAGGTAGCTAAGAATAAAGAGTCAAATTGTCACAAACCACCATCAAAATACTATTTACACTTAATTATATCGAATGCAATCAAGCACCAGTTTCCTTCTTTTTATATAGAAGCACTAAAACGGATTAAAACTAAAAAATAATATTTCGCCTTAGAAGAAAAACAGGGAGTAGATACACTAGCTCGATAATCCGGTAACTTTTTCTAAATTTTCGTAAGAGATTTGATAAGACCCAGGTTCCCGGCGTATTCTTAAATGATTAGAATATGACAGGAGAGAGTCCTTATATTGCACTTTCATCATATTTTAAAAAATTACAGTTTGTCAAATGTTGAGACCAGACCCATTATATTTATATTTATAGGTGATGAAAGGATTATTGAAAAATTAGAAAAAAGGAACGCGCTATTACTTAAGAAGTTAGAGGGAGACAATATAACTGATAAAAAGTATGATGAATTGAAAAATGCAGTAGAAAATAATTATATTAGAAAATATTGGATAGCTTCAAGGGGGTAAAATGAAAAAAGAAATAAAATATAGAAAATTAGTAAGAGATAAAATTCCAGATATAATTAAGAATAGTGGAAAGGAATATAGAATTCATATTTCTGAGGAAGAGGAATATATAAAAGAATTAAAAAATAAAGTTATAG
>JAUWNT010000155.1 GCA_030612495.1 Candidatus Aminicenantota bacterium | reverse complement strand
TCAGTAATAATATCATCAGAAGTCATCTCTTCTGCTTCTGCTTCATAAGAAAGAATAATTCTATGTCTCAAAACATCTCTTCCAATCATCTTTACATCCTCTGGAGTCACATAAGCTCTTCTTTTTATAAAAGCAAGGGCTTTCGCAGTTTCGGTCAAAAAAATCGATGCTCTCGGAGAAGCACCATACTGAATAAGATTCTTCAATTTCCCGACTCCTGATTTTTCAGGATACCTGGTTGCAAAAACCAGATCAATAATATAATTTTTTATTTTCTCATCTACATAAACCATTTTATAAGATTTACCAATTCTAAAAATATCCTCCTTTGAGCAAACAGTTCTTACATTCAGATTATTCTTTGATGTCATTCTTTCCACAATTGCCTTTTCTTCCTCTTTTGAAGGGTAGGTTATTTTTATTTTTAATAAAAATCTATCTATTTGCGCTTCAGGTAATGGATATGTACCTTCCTGTTCAATGGGGTTTTGAGTTGCCATTACCATGAAAGGAGGTTCTATTTTATGACTTTTTTCACCTATGGTTACTTGCAGTTCCTGCATTGCTTCAAGTAATGCACTTTGGACCTTTGCAGGAGCCCTATTTATTTCATCTGCTAAAAGCAAATTCGAA
Organism: Candidatus Aminicenantota bacterium; assembly: GCA_030612495.1. Lineage (GTDB taxonomy): Bacteria > Acidobacteriota > Aminicenantia > UBA2199 > UBA2199 > JAUWNT01. The sequence goes on along the minus strand of JAUWNT010000155.1, from coordinate 3,963 downwards.
AAAACAGGACCTTTTCTCGTGTAAAAATCGGATGTTTTTGGATTAAATACAAGTGTTCCTGTTAAATCAGCTGGAAGCAAATCAGGAGTAAACTGAATTCTACTGAATTCCAGATCAATTACTCTTGCAAGAGTTCTAACAGCAAGTGTTTTTGCCAGTCCGGGTACACCCTCTAAAAGTACATGCCCTGAAACCATTAATGCAATCATCATCTTTTCTAATAGCTCTTTTTGACCCACAATGACTTTCCCCATTTCCACAAATATATTATCTATAATCTGACTTTCCTCATTGATTTTCTCATTTATATATGAAATATCCTGGTTCATTTAACCCTCCTAACCATTTTGTAATCTATAATCAATGCCTCTTATTTCAACAACTTCTGTCATCTCATATAACCTGCTTCTTATTCGATCACCAACCCTTTGAGATAAAGACTCTATTACATTTGAAGTGTCATCAAAATAATTTGTAGCACATAATGTCACTTTTTTATCATTATACCTTTTGTTAAATAGATAATAAATATTGTCATAAACCCAGGGGCTTATTTTAGATGCCCCTAATTCATCAAATAACAAAAGTTCAACCTCAGATAGCTTGTTAATTAATTGATTTATACTTGAAAAATCTCTGGAAGAAACATCTTGACCAGAACGCATTTCTCTAACAAGGTCATTCCAATCAATATAAAAAATATCTATGTTCTTGAACTTCTTTATTAATTCTGTTGCAATTGAACACAATAAGCGAGTCTTTCCAATACCTACAGAACCTTGAAATAAAAGCCCATCATAAACACTTGGATAATTATCAATAAATTTCCTTGCTTTTTTTTTTGCCTTTTCCTGAGATGGATTGTTTGGATCCGGGTTATATATTCTGAGTTCAGCACCTAAAAATCGAGGAGGTATATTCGCTTTCTCACCTTTTGTTATAAAAATATCCAGATCCTGACATTTACATCTAACAGCAAGTTCTACACCATTCTCTTTCTTAATAACCCAGCCAGTCCCATTACAGAGTTTACATAAATTTTGCTTCAATTCAAAACTCCATAAATACCCTGCTTTTTTAAACTTTTTCTTAGTTTCATAATAGCTTTCATTTCAATTCTCCTAATTCCCTCAGGACTCATATCCATCTTCTTTGCAATCTCTCTTAATTTCATCGGATCCAGCCCGGAAAAACCAAACCTCATTTTAATGACATTCGATTCTTTTTCATTTAGATTTTCCAGATCTTTTCTTATAAGATCATTCATTGAAACACCGAGTAAAATATCCTGTGGATCAAAAGCCTTTTTATCCTGCAAAAAACTTGAAAGATCTGGAGATTTTCCATCACCTATCTTTTTATCAATAGAAATAATCTCCTCTGGTATTGCAAGCATCACCTTTACTTTTTTCTTTGAAATACCTAAAATAAAAGATAATTCATTCTCAGAAGGTTTCCTTCTAAGTTTTTTGCTAAGTCTAAAATAAATTTTCTTAAATTTCAAATAATCATTATAAAAGATATCTGGAAATGAAATTATATTATGATTCTTAGATAAATATCTCCTTATTTCACTTCTTACCCACCAGAGTGCATAAGTATAAAACCTATTATCTCTAGAGGTATCAAATCTTTTTAAACCTTCAATAAGTCCCTTATTACCTTCATTTACCAGATCAAGAAGGTTATCCCCTTTAAAATAATATTTCAATGCCTCTTTAACCACAAGTTTTTGATTTGCAATAATAATTTTTTTAAATGCTTCTTCATCTCCTTTTTTCGCTTTTATTATCAATTCCTTTTCTTCTTCTGCAGATAAAGCAGTGATCTTCCTTATTTCTTGAAAATATAAATTTAAAGAGTAAAGTGACTCTTTACGCTTGTTTTTCTTCATCTTTAAATAGTGTAAGAGAAGATGATGAGAATTTTACAACTGCATTCTCTTTTTCTTCAAAAAATTTTTCTTTGCCAACAAACTCTTTTTTTAATTCTTCAAGAAAATTAGAAAATTCTTCCTGCATAATTTCCATTTTTCTTTTCATATTATAAATAATCTCAATCCCTGCGAGATTAACTCCCATTTCTCTTGATAGGTTAAGTATAAATTCAAGTTTTTTTAGATCCTTCTCAAAATAAACTCTTGTGTTACCCTTGCTTCTTGACGGAACTAAAAGGCCTTCTTTTTCATACAATCTCAAAGTCTGGGGGTGTATATTGTATTTTGATGCAACAGCAGAAATGAGATAGGTTTTTTCTTTCATTTTTCCATATCTGTTCTTGGATTATATGGAGATATTTTTTCAATCTCTTTTAGCAATCTCCTAACTTCCAAATCCTTTACAGAAGGCGGAACAATCTTTATTTCAATTATCATATCTCCTTTACGCTTTGTTTTGGGATTAATTATTCCTTTGGTCTTTAAGCGTAATTTTCTACCTGAAGGAGTCTGTGGGGGAATTTTCAACAAAGTTTTCCCATCAAGTGTTGGAACCTCAACTTTAGCACCTAATGCAGATTCCGAATAAGTAATTGGAAGTAAAATTTCCAAATTTGAATCATGCCTTTTAAAAAATTTATGAGGAGCTACATTTAACACTATTATTAAATCTCCTGGAGGGCCATTTAACTTCCCTGCATTTCCTTTTCTGTTAATTCTAACCTTTGAATTATTATCCACTCCAGCAGGTATCCTAACTTTTATTCTTGTAACCTTATCAACCCTTCCTTCACCATTGCAAGCTGTACAACGTTTACCAGGCAAGTATCCTGAACCTCCACAATTTGGACATACTGAAGCAAATTTCATATATCCGGTTTGCTTTTGAACTCTTCCGCTCCCTTTACAAACAGGACAAAGTGTTCTTGATGAATCCGAATCAACTCCCTTCCCTTTACATGCAGAACAAACCTCTTTTCTTACAATTTGAATAGGGGTCTCAATGCCTTTTGCAGCGTCTAAAAAACTCAAATTTATTGAATATCTAAGATCTTCGCCCCTTTCAGGCTGTTTTGTTCTTGTTCTGGTTTGAGGTTGAAAACCTCCAAACCCTCCGAAAATCGTTTCAAAAATATCATTAAATGAGCTTGCCCCAGGTGAAGTAAAATTAAACCCGTCAAAATTTGAAGCTCTTCTTCCATTACCAAAATTAGCCCCAACACTCCCAAAAGTATCGTACTGTTTTCGCTTCTTAGGATCCTTTAAAACTTCATATGCGCCTGTGATCTCTTTAAAATTCTTTTCTGCTACCTTATCTCCTGGATTTAAATCAGGGTGATACTTTCTTGCTAATTTTCTATATGCTTTTTTTATTTCTGAAAGCGATGCTTTTCTACTCACTCCAAGTATTTTGTAGTAATCACTCATATGTGAATTTTACTTTACAAGGCTCAAAAAATCAAGTTCTGGTAAAGTTGGGGGTCTCATCTTCACCTTTTACTAAATTTCTTTTTGAAATCATCCCCATCTTCTCTTATTCCAGCCATATAGGCTTTTATTTTTTCAATAATGTCATATTGTGAATTTTTAACTCTCAACTCTTCTCCACCTTCTAAAGTAATGACTGTATATAGCCCATTTTCTATCTTTTCAACAAAATCTGAATTTAACAAAACCTCAACACCATCTTCTCTTATTAATTTAATCATTTGAAAAAGAACACCTCCGATTTAATTATTCTTTAAAAAAAATACCTCTGATAATTTCTTGTAGTTTATAAAATCATTTATTTTTTTTAAAGCATTACAAGCTGCATTCTGCTCAGCCTGCCTTTTATTCCTACCTGTTCCTCTGCCTATCTCTTTGTTCTCAAAAAAAACTACTATATTAAAAATAACATCCGGTGGTTTACCAAACTCATCTATAATTTTATATTCAGGTAAAGAATTCTTATGCTTTTGAACTAATTCCTGAAGCTCTGACTTATAATCATTAATTTTTACATCTCTTTCAGATAATTCTTCTAA
>JAUWNT010000145.1 GCA_030612495.1 Candidatus Aminicenantota bacterium | reverse complement strand
ATCTGTTCAAAAATTTTTAGATTTTCAAAATAATCACTCTTTTTTTGTATCATTTCTTTTTCAAATTCATTAAAGATTTCGTTGTTCTTTATCATTAGTGTGAGTGCATGTGCAAGTGTGAGTGCATGTGTGAGTGCAAGTGCATGTGGAAGAAGCGTTCAGCATTCAGCTTTCAGCTATCAGCTTTTTACAACACTTCATCATTCCTTGTTCATTATTCATTATTCGATATTCAGTTTTCAGCATTCAGCATTCAGCGTTCAGCGCCAGCCAAAGATCATTTGTCTTTTTCTACTAAATCCGAAGCTCGAATATCGAAATCCGAAACAAATTCGAAATTCAAATTTCCAAAATTCAAAACAAAAATCACTTACTTTTCCTCAATATCGAACCAAAAATATTTGTTAATTCTTGTGCCTCTTTTTGCAATATTTTTCTTTTCTCTTCACTGATTACTCTTCACCCATCTACGCCTCTACTCATCTACTCATCCACTCATTACTTGAGTACAAGCAGCATTCAGCTTTCAGCTATCAGCTAAATCCTTATTCTCTTTTTTATTTAATAGAGAATACAACATTTTTCGTATTTCTACTATTTCAACATGTAAATTTTTATATTTATCTTCAGTTATATAGTTAAGATCTTTTGATAGTAATAATTGATAATCCAGTTCTTCACAGCTTCCTTCCTTTAAATTCATTGGTATTGAATATGTAGCTCTCCTCATTTGGGATGTTAGTCCATATAATTCTTCTTCAGGAAATTTTTTTGTTATTTTATATATCTCTAAAGTTAATTTATGTGATCTTTTGAATACCTCATATTTATTAATATTTCTCATAGAATTTTCATCTTATTCTTATTGTTTTTTTAGCTGAAGCTGATGGCTGGAGCTGAACTCAGCAATCCCAACCCCCAGATCCTACTTTCTATTGCCTATCTTCTGACTCCTTTTTAATTGCTACTCTTCACTATATTAACAAAATACCCACCTGTTTTTTTACTTCCTTTAAAAACAATTTTTTCCTGTTGTTTTAATTTCTTTATCCATTTCTCCATTGTTTTTGGTGATATCTGTAATAATTCTGCCAATTCATTTGTCCGCTTACCAGGTTTTCCCTTAACAGTATGTAATAGTAATTTTATTCCCTCTTTTATTCCCCCATTTATTCCCTCTTTTATTCCCCCATTTATTCCCTCTTTTACCTTTTCCTTAAAAAAAGTAATAACAAAAGCACTGGCTTTCTCTTCAAAAAAAGGCTTCTTCAGCCCTTTTTGCAAACATGCATTCACAATACGATGAAAGCCTGTACCCCAATTTTCAATTAAATTAATATTATAGAAAATCTGTGCCAATTTTTTATTTCTAGGAATTGATCTGTTTTCCAGGAGGAGTTTTTTAATATTTATTTCAGGTGGTAGCAATCCGGGACTCCATACTTGAAGTGTATCATCAAAGATCCTTATTTGAATATTTCCCGAATCAGTATAATCTCTGTGAACTATTGCATTAATAATGGCCTCTCTTAAAGCATTCAAAGGATAAGCCCATATTTCCTTTCGTTGAGGTGCCTGATTAATTTCAACAGTCATGTTAATATGTCTTTTTATAAATTCAAGAGTATTTTCAACTGCAGTAATTATATTTGTATCAAAATCCTTCATGTCAATAAAATGTACCATAGAATTGCCTTTGAACCTTGCTGCTTTTATTACAGCATTTGGCATTAGAGTATTTTTTTTTACAAAACATAAATATGCAGCATTAGCAATATCTGTTCCATCATAAATACCCAAACTCTCAAACAAATCAAAAAATGTATTAAATTTTAGTTTTAAATAATCTCTATTTAATTGGTTAATTAATTTTTCATCCCATTCAATATTTTCAAAATTTGCAGTGAATAGCTGGTTGTCAAAATCAGGCAAAGTATATCTTCTTATTAAATTCCGGACTTCCTGATTACTTAACTTTTGATTGCTTTTTCCTACTCTGACAAAAGTTCTGTTAAAAGCAAAAACAGGTTTTATTTCAGCTTCTTTAACTTCTATTTCTGTAATTTCACCAAGTGCAAAAGTTTTTACAACTATTGAAGGATAAAGAACAGGGTCTGTATTGTTTTTAATTTTATTTACTAAATCCTCAATTGTCTTCTGGCCTATCATTTGGTTTGTAGGATTGCCGTTATCATCAAAACCAACTATAACTTTGCCTCCTCCTTTATTAGCAAAAGCAACTAAAGATATAATTATTTCTTTCCATTCTTTAAAAGAAGATTTTAATTCTAATGTTTCAGATTCTTTATAAATCATATTCTATAATCTTAAATTGTTTGTCTGGACTAATGGTTGATTGGTTGAATGGACTAATAGTTGACTGGTTGACTAGACTAATGGTTGAATAGTTGATTAGTTTAATAGTTCTTTTTTCTTTCATCATTCCTTGTTCATTATACAGCATTCAGCAAGAAGAGTGAATAGTAAATAGTAACGAGTGAAGAGTAACAAGTAAACAGTAACAAGTGATGAGTAACAAGGGAAAAACACTGATCACCAAATCCCAGCCCCCAAATCCCAGATCCTACTTTTGCTTTTTTACTTTTTCCTTTGGGTTTGATTTATCAAACCCCTACTCATCCACTATTCATTATTCAATATTCCTATCTTTTTAACTTCATTTTTAATAGCTTTTTTTATTATTTCCCAATCAGCCTGTTTAATCATCTTTGGCATAGCTTGAACTTCTGCATCTTCAAAATAAACCAATGATTTTAATAAATGGTATTCATTTGAAATTGCTTTACCATATTTCTTTTCGTAGAACTCAAAAATATCCTGTAAAGGAATATTTTTTAGAATAAAATAAAAGTCAACAAAGTCTTTTTTGCTTCCTCTTGATGATATTGCCTCTAATTTCATACCAGCAATATCAAATTCATCTGCTATATTGATATTTTTGTATTTCTTAAGTTTATTAATTACTTTATATTTATAAGTAATAAAAGAGATGCGTACGTCATTCAGTATCCCTATAACAGTATTTTCTTCTTCATGTTGTAATTCGAATTTACCAAAGGTTCGTAATTTTTGAATAATTTTAGTTGTACTTAAATCATTATAAGTAAAAAAATCAAAATCAATGGATTGACGATGGCTATATTGCAAAGCTAAACCTGTACCTCCTGCTAAATAATAATCTGTAATATAACTATGTCTGGCAATTTCATTAAAAAGAGATAATTGATTATTCGATAAAATATTCAAATATAAAGAGCTATTCATAAAGCATAATCCTCCAAAAATTTCTGGTTTTATTGTTTAAATTTCTACTTGTGGAAATAATCATTTTTATAAGTTCAATATCAATTTTTGATAACAAAAATTTTACAGAATTAAGATCTCCATAATTTAATACTCTTTCAGCAATAAATTCAGGATATTTTTTTATACTCAATTCATTAAACTCACAATCCCAAAAGTATTTTCGGAATTCTTCAGGAAGATCTTTATTTTTTTTCTCTTCACTCATACTTCATCATTCCTTGTTCATTATTCAGCGTTCAGCTATCAGCCCCTACAACCTCCTAACTCCTATTTACTGTTTACTTTGGGTTTGATAAATCAAACCACTACCCATCTACCCATTCACTCATATTTTTTTAATTTTCTTTCTATTTCTTTCACAAAATGTTTTCTTATCTCTGTTAATGATACTATGTATTTTGGATTCAAATGCTGGTCAATTCCTTTTTCCTGGATATCATCAATATATACAAGCTGCTGTGAAAATAATTTAAATGTGCCCATATGAAGAATATCTTTTGAAATCGCATACATTTCATCAATAGAAAAAAGTTCTTTGTTTAGAACATAAAGGTCATAATAATCTCTAAATGTACTCCTCAGAGATAAGGTGTAAACTTTCATTGCTGTGATCAATTCAATGGAAGCAATTTCAATGTTTTTATATTTATTGTTTTTTTTATTTTTCAAACAATCAAAACCTGTTGCGAAAAAACTAACCTTTACACTACTTATCAGAAAATCAATCTGCTCGGATGAAGGTTCAGCTAATATTTCATACTTTATTCCATTCTTTCTTAAAAAATAAAATAATTTTGCTTTATCCAGATTAATTCCATTTTTAAAAAAATCCAGGTCTTCACTCATTCTATGTTTTAGATAAATCGAAAGTGCAGTTCCTCCTACTAGAGTATACTCTGATAATGTTTTTCTAAGATATTTAACTCTGGCTAATGTTTCAAATACCTCTTTTGTATTTTGAGGCATACTATCTTTTAAATTTATCTCTTCCATAAATTATCTCCAAAACCGAGTTTAATTTTTTAAACCTTTTTTTATTCCTTATGTTTTTTTCCCAGAGATTTTTTATCAAATTTTTACCCACAATTTTTTCAAGCATAAATATTTCTTCAAAATCACCATATATTAATACTTTTTCTATAATAATTTCTTCTGGTAAATCTGCATTCTTCTTATAAGTCCAGAAATAATTAACCTTAAACGGCAGTTTATCTATTCTCATTTATCATTAGTATGAGTGGAAGAAGCATTCAGCTTTCAGCCAACATAGGATTTGGGATATGGGGGTTGGGATATGGTTTTTTATTCTACTTATAAATCTTGACTTGCTCATTTTTTTCTTTCAACTTAAAACTGTTGGGTTTGATAAATCAAACCCCTTGTATATTAACATATTAAATTAATATTAGTTAATTTAATAATTAGAGGCCGCCGATAATATCGTCAACCCCTGGAGGGAGTTATCCTCGGAAGTAGCATGAGATTATTGGTGGTTT
>JAUWNT010000262.1 GCA_030612495.1 Candidatus Aminicenantota bacterium | reverse complement strand
GCAACAACACCTCTTGATACATTCTCTTTTATTAGCAATGAAAAGACTTGAAACTCACTATAAAAATGAACATTATATTTAACACATTGTTCGTAAAGAGTGTGGAGTAGAACATGGCCTGTTATGTCAGCAGAAAAACATGCTCTTGGAGAACTATGCCCTCCAAAAGGTCTCTGGTTAATCTTTCCATCTTCTGTTCTTGAAAATGGAACCCCCATATGTTCATATTCATAAACGGTTTTTATTGCCTCATTTACAAAAAATTCTATTACATTCTGGTCACCAAGGTAATCACTTCCTTTTATTGTATCATACATATGAAGCTCTAAAGAATCTTCAGCACTATTTGCCAGAGCAGCTGCAATACCTCCCTGTGCGCCTCCTGAATGTGACCTGGTCGGATAAACCTTAGTAACAACAGCTACTTGATGTCCATTTTTTGCTATTTCAAGAGCTGCTCTTAACCCTGCCAGACCTGCACCAACTACTACAGCATCAATTTTATGGTAATATTTAGCTTCATCTGGTTTCATTTTATAACTCCTGCTCTAAAAATTTCTACACTAAAATTTGAAACTTTGATTATTGTTAACACACCAACAAAGAAAAGACTTACTCCTACAACTATAATAAGGCTAAACAAAAATAGCCTTAATCCTTTTATATGGATATAATCTTCAACAATCATCCATACCCCATTTAAACCATGATAAAGTACTGCACAAAGAAGCAGGAACTGCATCAGATTAAACCATGGAGATTTCATTTTTGATACAACTTTTTCATACTTATATGCTCCTTCACTCAGCATGTGATAAGTTACAAAATGTATCATGATTATAACAAAAATAATAACTGCGGTAATCCTTTGAAGCAGCCACGGGACCGCCCCTTTTTTTGATGTTTCTCTAAAAGTTTTTTTCATTATTCCCCCTATTGTATCCAGTTAATATGAGAAAGTATACGATAACCACCTATGACCCATAATAGAAACGCAATAATAATAAAAATATAAAATATTTTCTTGTGAGATACAGCACCTTCAAGAAAATCAATGATAATAATTCTTATACCATTGAATGCATGAAACAATATAACACCCCATAACCCTACTTCAAGAAATTTAAATAAGGGTGAATTTAAAAAATCCATAACACTATTGAATGTATCAGATCCTTTAGTTAATGTATTTATTACCCATATGTGTAAGGTAATATAAAAGATCAATGCCAGTCCTGCAAGGCGATGGAGTATCCACGCCCAGGACCCAACGAATTTGTAATAGTTTAAATCGAAAATTTTTGTTCTTTTATACAATTTGATCCTCCTTCAGTTGATGATTATAATAATAGAAAAATAAAATTTCAATAAAAATTTTTTTTTTAATAAAAAACTTGATTATTTTTTTCAAAGTGGTTATTTTTGTTCGGGAGGTAATAATGTCAAAGATAAAAATTTCAATATCGAATTTAGATGAATTATTCCCTGGAAATTTTACCCAGGAACAGATTTCAAAAGGTAAAACAATTTTTCTCAAAGAGCTTGCTTATTCTACACATAAGTTTTATGGAGGAAAAATCGCTACAATGCCAAAAGCAGGAGTATATGGCTTTAATTGGTTCAATGTGTGGTATACACCTGGAGTTTCTAAAATCTCCACAACAATAAGGGATAATAATGACACCTCTTTTGATCTGACAAACAGAGGCAATTTTGTAGCTGTTGTGTCAGATTCAACTCGAGTATTAGGAGATGGTGACTGTACTCCTTCGGGTGGTCTGGGAGTTATGGAGGGAAAAGCCTTTCTTATGAAATATCTTGGAGGTGTTGATGC
>JAUWNT010000276.1 GCA_030612495.1 Candidatus Aminicenantota bacterium | reverse complement strand
TACTATTTTTTGAGTAGATTTTTTTGTATTTTTCTACAAGTTCTGGCCTATTCTTTCTTAGAAAACTAAAAATTTCACCTTTGATAGAGGGATAAAGATTTAGATTTTCAAACCAATATTCATCTACAAAAGATTGGGTTTCGTTGATTATTTTTCCCCAATCCGTTATTTGCGGAAAGATCGGAGAGACAAAACTAATTATTATAGATTTCTCCCTATATTTATTTGTACCTTTTGGAATCAAATCAGGAGCATTATTTTTTATATCAACAAAAGAACCCCATGGTTCTGTATGGCCTGTAAATCTTTTCATAAATCTTGCATAACAATATTTACAGCCATGTATACAGCCAACATAAGGATTTATAACAAAATCTCCGTCTGGTAAATTTGTTTTCACAATTATCGTTTTTACTTTAATTTCTTTAATTTTCATCATGCCTATACCATTTCAGGTTTCATAACCGTTAATTCAAGCCTTGTAACACCATTATCTGTTGCCCAATTATCCAATTCATTAAATAGTCTTCTTCCAATTCCTTTTCCGGTATAACTCTTAAATATTCCAATAACGATATAAGCACTATGTTTTATCCTATTTATATGTTCTCTTTTCGCCGATAAAAACCCAACTAATTTCTCATTATCTTCTACTATATACATAAATGAAGATTGATGTGCATCTTTCATATAATTACTAACAGACGTAATACTGCGTTTATCCTACCAAAATAGCACAATATCCGCAATATTGCGGATATTTTTTTATCGTTTAACACTTTTGGGATTAAATTATCCAAATGCTTTGGCTACTCTTATATGTTTACATATATACGACAAAAATTTTTAAAATCCTCTTTTTTTAGGAAAATTTATTGCGACTACTTTCGACGAAGCAAAGGAATACGGGGGCTGTTATCAACATTTATGCAATACCCATATATTTGGCTCAATATATTCACCTAAATCATTTTCTAAATCAATATTTACAGGATTTAAAGCGCCTTGAACAATATATTTGTTGCTTTCGCCAAAATACATACCTGTCCACCTTTGCCAATCAGAAACTGTTCCTTTAACTATCATAGACGGATTTGCCACTTTTAAAATTTCACCACCAATTTTTACATGAACTCTTAGCCAGGGGTCAAATGGTAAATTATCTTTTTCCCAATTTATATAATTATCCATGGGAATTGTCGGATACTGTGATTTTAGAGTTGGCCTAACCGGAAGAATAAGATTGGAATAACCATAGGATTTAGCAAGTTTTTTTAAGTTATTTATAATCCTAGAACTAATTCCTTTACCCAGATATTCTTTTGATATTACTACTGCCAATCCACACAGTGTATTGGGTTTTTTATTATCTTCAATTATCGTTTTTATCGCTTCATCAAAACCAGCGGGCAAATCATCAATATTACCATTCCAACAAATAGGAGCAGAATTGGCAACACCAATATATTCACTATTAATTCTGAATAATAGCTGATATTCGGGATATACTTGATAAAGCCTTTGCCA
>JAUWNT010000165.1 GCA_030612495.1 Candidatus Aminicenantota bacterium | reverse complement strand
TCTTATAAGAATCTTTTTACTGTCAGGAGTCCAGTCCATAACAATATTGTCATATCCGCCTCTTGGAGGCATAATTCCAACACTGTTGTAAAATGTCAATTGTTTTGGAACACCTCCATTTGAAGGTATGACAAATATCTGTCGTGAGCCTGAGTATTCTCCCGAGAAAGCAATCCATTTACCATCAGGAGATATTTTAGGAAATATTTCTATTCCCTTATGAGATGTCAATCTTGTGGCATTTCCTCCATTAGATGAAACTGACCATATGTCTCCTGCATAAACAAATACAATTAAATCCTTATTGATGTCAGGAGTTCGTAAAAGTCTGGCGTCCTTTATAGAGAGTCCATAAGTGATCATAAATGCAAGTATAAATATGAATAAAGAAAATTTTTTCAATTTTTCCTCCTATAATTTTATTTTATATTATAGTATACGAAACTTGTATTTTTTTGTTTGATTTATACAGCCCGTTAGTTTTCAAACTAACGGGCTGTAATGAGTATTTCTTTATTTAAGAAAAAATTAAAATTTTATAGACCAAATGTGTATCTAAAACCAAGAAGTAACATATGTTGGTGTGAGAATGAATAATCTTCTCCAAAAGCTGTTCTTAACTCACCAAAAATTGAGCCGATCGAGTTGTTCTTATTGAATAAGTTGTACCCAATATTAGCAACAAGACCAATACTTCCATCCCAATAATTTTCCTTAACTTTTGTATTAACACCTAAACCACCGCCAAAATATAATTTATCAACATGGTAATTTAAGATTAGATTTGCCATAACGAATGATTTGTGTGGCGCACTTTTAGTTGAAAGTGCTCCACCTGCAGATAAGGTTAAGTCTAACTTTTCAGGATTGATCCAGTATCCCCACCCAACTCTACCAAAAAGGTATGCGCTGTAACTGCCTTTTACTAACATAGGAATACCCTCGACTAAGAAGAAATGTCTTGAAAGAACTTCTATATTTGTTGTACAAATTTCAGATACTCCACCAAAATCATCATAAAGTTTTAAACTTATGGTTTTTGGACCAGCTTTGTTGAATTTCTTTTCCCATACGAAGGGTTCTTTGGAAACAGTGATTTTATCAATTACTTTTCCATCTTTGTCAGAAACCTCATAATATGCTTTTACAATTTTGCCGTCTGGATCTTTAGCACAGGAAGCATCAATTACTACAGCTTTATTGGCATATTCTTTATCTTTAGAAATTTTTATACAGCATTCAGGTGGAAAGTTTATATATATTTTTTGTTCACATAAACTTGCGGGAGGATCGCATTTAGAATTTATAGCCTTACCTTTAAAAGTATATTCTCCTGGCTTTTTTAAACTTGTTTCCCATTTTGCATTTTCTAAACTTAACTTTTTACTTGCAATTTGAGTTCCATCTGGGCCGATAATTTCTACTTCTAATGATTCTGCATATTTTGAGTTGCTCATGTCAATTGTGATAGTGTCGTTTATATTTGCCTTTGCTGGAGAGACTTTCAAATCACAGATTGCACATTCTTGGCCTACTTTATGAAGGCAGATATTCCCACATTTTTTTGGAATAACAAATTCGTATTTTCTACCATCTTTTACTAAGGTCATCGAAAAAACGGTTAGAGCTTTTTTCCCAGCCCATTCAAGGTCTTTAGTAACTTTTACTTTTCCATAGGGGCGGAAAATCATCCATTCCATTTTTTCACCCGGTTCCAGGGTTTTTTCTTCGAATGAATAGTTGTTTACTCGATTCATAAAAGCAAGATATAAATCTCCACATCCGGTTTTGTCAAATGCAAATTTAATTTCTTTATCGTATTTCCATATTGCAGTTTTCAGCATTTCAACACTTGTTACTCCTCCTTTTACTAAAGGGTTAACACCGACTCTTATAATCTTTTTTGTTTCTGCAAATGGTCCTATTGAAGAAATCATAAAAATTCCGATAAATAGAAATAAAAGAACTTTTTTTCTCATTTTGCCTCCTATATTAATTTTTAGCTATTAAATTATATCTTATTTATATATAATATTAAACATTTTTCCAAAAAAAAATTTTTTTTTATTTAATTTTTAGAAAAACTCCTTTTTAGTGGTTGATAAAAATTTAAAAAAAGGATATTATTTCAATTAAAATAATTTCTTGGAGGAATGATTGAAGTGTCCGAATTGTAGAAAAGAGATGGTTATTCTAGAGCTGGATAAAGTTGAGATAGACCATTGCCTTTTATGTGGAGGTATATGGCTTGATGAAGGAGAACTTGAACTCTTACTTGAGGGAACTTTAGAAAGGGATAAACTTCTTGCTTCGTTTAAGATTAACAAAAAAGCAGATGAAAAGAAAAGGAAGTGTCCTGTTTGTGGGAAAAAGATGTACAAGGTTCTATGTGGTATGGAAAAAAAGGTGCTTATTGATAGTTGCCCTAAAAATCATGGTTTATGGTTTGATAGAGGCGAATTAGATCAATTACTTGAAATGGGAGGCATTGAAAATAAAAGTAAGATTTATTCTTTTTTAAAGGATTTGTTTGGAAAAAAAGTTTTAAAATAAATGGAGGTTTAGAATGAGTGGTTTGCTTATTTTTTTTGTTATAATAGGGATATTGATATTCTTTATTGTTGGTATGTACAATTCATTGATAAGACTCAGAAACCAGGTAAAAAATGCATGGTCTCAAATTGATGTCCAGTTAAAAAGACGACATGATCTGATCCCAAATTTGGTGGAAACTGCTAAAGGATATATGAAACATGAAAGAGAAACATTTGAGAACATTACAAGAGCGAGAAGTCATGCTATGAAAGCTGGCAATATTGGCGAAAAGATTAAAGCTGAGAAAGCACTTGGTGATGCTATGAGTAATTTTAATGTTGTTGTAGAAAATTACCCTGACCTTAAAGCCAATCAGAATTTTTTATCATTGCAGGAAGAGCTTACTACAACGGAAAATAAGATTTCTTTTTCAAGACAGGGCTATAATGATCAGGTTCTTTTTTTTAACAATAAGATCCAGATGTTTCCTTCTAACATTATTGCTGGTATGTTTCATTTTAAAGAAGAAGAATTCTTTGAGATTGAAGATATAAAAGAAAAAGAAGTCCCAAAAGTTAAATTTTCTTAATCAATAAATATCAATGTGGGAACTTATACGCGCAAATAAAAGAAAATCAATACTACTTTTTATATTTATGGGAGGTATTCTCATATTATTAGGATATGTTATAGGAGAGGCATATTTGCCTGGGAAAGGTGGCTATAATGGTATTTTTATTGCATTAATTATCTGGGTTATTTGGTCAATGATAGGCTATTTTAAAGGGAGTTCAATTTTACTGTCATTAAGTAGAGCAAAAGAGGTTACACACAATATTCATCCCCAGCTTTTTAATGTTGTCTCAGAGATGAAGATTGCAGCTAATCTTCCAGCAATGCCAAAGATATATATAATAAATGAGGAAGCTCCGAATGCTTTTGCAACTGGGAGAAAACCTGAAAAGAGTGCAATCGCAGTTACTGCGGGCTTACTTAACCGTTTGAATAGAAATGAGCTTCAAGGCGTTATTGCTCACGAAATGTCACATATTCTTAACAGGGATATACTTTATATGACTTTTGCTGGAGTAATGCTTGGCACTGTTGTTATGATTTCAGAGATTTTTTTAAGAGGTTTATGGTATTCGGGTGGATCTACAGCACGTTACCGCTCTAAAAGATCCAATAAAGATGGGGGAGGAGCAATGATGATCATTGCAATAGTTTTGGCAATTCTTGCTCCCATTTTAACCAGGCTATTTTATTTTGCAATTTCCAGGAAAAGAGAGTATCTTGCAGATGCCACAGCAGCCAGATTGACACGTTACCCTGAGGGTTTGGCTTCTGCATTGGAAAAGATATCCTCCTCAAACATTAAATTTTCCACAGCAAATAATATAACTGCACCAATGTATATAGTTAATCCTCTTAAAAAAAGGGGGAGATCATTAACAGGTCTATTCAGTACTCATCCACCTATTAAAGAAAGAATAAAGATTTTGAGAAATATGTCACATGGAGTTAATTATGCTAATTATCAATCTGCATTTCGCATGGTCACAGGAAAGGGTATAATCCCCATATCTGGCCTTAAGGATTCAAAGAATATTCCAGTAAAAGAGCCTTCTAAAGAGAGATCTGCTAAACCCAGTGTAAAGGAAAAGAAGAGAGAACTTGGGGATCTGATAAGAGCAGTAAATGGGTTTGTTTTTTTAACTTGTGTTTGCGGACTTAAAATAAAGTTGCCCCCAAATTTTAAAGGATCTGAAATTGTATGCCC
>JAUWNT010000021.1 GCA_030612495.1 Candidatus Aminicenantota bacterium | reverse complement strand
AGTCCAACTGCTGATCCAGATGCAGCTAAAATAAATCCTACTTTTGAGCCCCATTTTCCTCTGCCTGACATAGTAATGCCTCCTCTCTTCTAAATATAATTTCTATCATAGTGGGTTTTTATTGTCAAACAGGAAAGTGTTCCGGAGCTATGTGGCTATCTATAAGATAAAAAAATCTATATAAAAACTTTTAATTTCGCTTAAACTTCTTTAATATCCTGTTAAAAAGCCTTGTGTCTTTTATTATTATTTCTGCTTCTCCTTTCATGCCTTCATAATATTCTACCTTTTTACTAAAACTTGTTCTTAAACCATGTTTCAAATTGATTTTTATAAAATATTTACTATTAAATTGAGAAAAAATACGAATATTTTATATCCCCCTTAATATAATATCATCTTTTTCGAACCATTTCGTGCAAAAATACAAACTAGCTGCTGCATATAAAAACAGTGATGCAAACACTTTAATCAGTAAAGTTATTTTCATTGTTCCTGCTATAATCTCTTTTGTTGCAAGAGAAACATTTAGCACTGGCACTAATGCTGTAATTGAATTAAATTCAACTCCAGGTAATGCAGCAATAACAATTGGGATAAAAACAATAAAATTAAATGGCGTTATTAGACTATTTGCTTCCTTAGTACTTTTAGCCCAAATAGAAATTGCAAGAAGTATTGATGCAAAAAGAACACATAATGGTATTAACAATGAAAGAGTAAGCAAAATTGATTTAATCTCAATAATCTTCACTAATCCTTTTAATACATCTTTGTTAAGGTCAGTAGCATTACTAAATGCGTAGTAAGCTCCAACTATAGATAAGCAGGCACTAACCAATCCAGTAAAGGTAATTACAAAAAATTTGCCCATTACGATCTGCATCCTATTCACAGGAGACGTAAGGAGAGTTTCGATCGTACACCTTTCTTTTTCACCTACTCCAATGTCAACCGATGGATATGATGCTCCCATAAAACAAAATATTATAAATACGTATGGTACAACCCTACCTAAATACTCCCCTAATTTTTCCTTTACTGAAGCAATGTCTATATGGTTTATTTTTATGGGAGTTATAAACTCTTTATTTAGACCTTTTTCCTTTAACCTATTATTTAATAATGTTTCTTTAAATTCGTCTATAATCTGGATGATACGATTTTTAGTAATACTTGACTCGCTTGATGTCTTGTAATATAAATCTATATTTCCTGTAAAATTATTAATTGTTTGTGTATCAAAATCTTTGCTAACAACGATAATAATATCACTTTTTTTATCATCAATATATTTATTTAATTTATTTAAATCAATATTCAAATTGATGTTAATATCTTTACGTTCTTGTAATAAGGTTGCCAATTGCTTTGCATTATTATTCGATATCAAACCAACTTTTAAAAGTCTAGTTTCTGATTCATTTTTATGAGATATTGAAAGTTTAGTGACAAGTTGTGTTAATAAGGGAAATGCTAATAATGGCAATACCAACATTACAAGTACAGATTTTGTATCTCTAAGTATATCAAGAATTTCTTTTTTAAAAATAATAAATATAATTTTCATAATTCATCACTAACATATTTTATAAATTCACTCTCAAGACTTCTAGTTTCCATATTTTCTTTAAAACTTTCAAAAGTATTATTAAATACAATTTTCCCTTTGTATATAATAGCTAAATCATCACTAAGTAGATCTGCTTCTCCCATTATATGAGTAGAAAATATAACTGTTTTTCCTCTATTTTTATAATCTTTTATTACAGAAACTATATTTCTGGAAGTTATCACGTCAAGTCCTGCAGTAGCTTCGTCAAATATGAGCACTTCTGGATCATGTATCAAAGTTTTCGCAATAAATGCTTTTCGTTTCATACCAGAAGATAATTTCCCAAATTTTTTATTTGCAAAATCATTAATTCCTAAGATATCAAACAACTGCTTCTTTCTTTTATTATATTCGTCTTTTTCTATTTTATATAAATCAGAAAAGAATTTTATATTTTCTTCCACAGTAAATCTTAAGTACAAGCTTGTACCACCAGTTAGAAAACCAATACTTCTTCTAACTTTTTGAGATTCTTTAACTGTGTCAAAACCATTTACTGATATTGATCCATTATCGGGATGAATCATTGTCGCAACCATTCTTAAAAGGGTAGTTTTGCCAGCACCATTGGGTCCAAGAAGAGAAAATATCCTTCCTGGTTTACACACTAAATTTACTTCAGATACTGCATCAATTATTTTTTTAGGAACCTCCATCTCATTCCTTTGCTTTTTAGTTGTTTTAAAACCTTTTGAAACATTCCTTATTTCAATCATAACTCATTCCAAAAATATTATTCTGATTTCTCCCTAACTTTATTTTTCATCACAATATTAAAAGTTTTTAAGGTAAAACTTTCAAAACCTTTTTTTACCTCCTTATAATTTATTTTAAACCACCTGTAGTTTAATCTTTTTGATTTTTTTATATAGAGAATTCGGGGGGGAGGGGAATAATAGGTTGATTAAATTCTCTTTCTTATTAAAGAAAAATATACCAAAGCAAAATTAAAAAGTCAAGCTCTTCCCCTAAAAAATTTTTTTTTATTTAGCATACCTAAAAAAAAGAAGTATGCATTAACAGGAATAATTATGAATACAATATATCAAATATATCAACTTTTTAGTATAATTTCGTGCAGATTTTATAATGAGGCAATGATATCTGTTTTATGTAGATTTTTTTTGATTCAATTCGTCTTATTGCTGTTAGATGGAAAATTGAATAAAATGAATATAAAAGTTGCTATATGGGAAAATTTTGATAAAATAGTTAGATGTTTATTGGAGATACTATGCAACGAAAAATTAAATTTACAATATTAACACTTATATCTGCAATTCTTTTTTCAGCCTACTTTTTATGTGCACAGAGCACAATAAAAGAAAGGGTTTTATCAAATATTATTAACCAGACTCTGGAAAACTGGCATTATACAGGAAAGAAAATTGATGATGAATTTTCTAAAAATGCATACGATAAATTTTTAAAATACCTGGATTTTAATAGAAGAATTTTCCTTAAATCTGATATTGAAGAGTTCAAAAAGTATATATATAAACTTGATGATGAATTGCAAACTGGAACAAATAATTTCATGAAACTAGCTGCTCAGCGTATGAAAAAAAGAGTTTCTCAGATTATGGGTTTTTATGAATCTATGTTAATAAAGCCTTTTGATTTCACAAAGAAAGAATATATTGAACTCAATGCAGATAAGAGGGCATATTGTTCAGACCTTAAAGAATTAAAGGAATACTGGAGGAAAATTCTCAAGCAGCAAACTTTAATAAGATATATTAATTTATTGAATACAAAAGTAAGTAAAAAGTCTAAAAAAAAGTTGAAAGAAAAGGCACAGAAGTCTGTTTTGAAAAGTTTTAAATCTGTTTTTGACAGAATGCTTAAGTTGAGTAAAGATGATATATTGTTTGGATATTTGAATTCTATTATAAAGGTTTATGATCCACATACAGTCTATTTTTCTCCCAAGCAAAAAAAAGATTTCGATATTAAAATGTCAGGTAGACTTGAAGGAATAGGTGCTTTATTAAGTGAAGAGGATGGATTTGTAAAAGTAGTAAGAATTATTCCGGGAGGGCCTTCATGGCTTCAGAAAGAGTTGGAACCTGCTGATCTGATCTTAAAAGTTGGGCAAGGGAATGAAGAGCCAGTAGATATTATTGGTATGCCACTTAGAGATGCTGTAGAGCTTATACGAGGAAAGAAGGGTTCTATTGTTCGGTTAACTATAAAGAAACCAGATGGTCGAATTCTGATTGTTTCTATTGTACGTGATACTGTGCTTATTGAGGAGACTTTTGCTAAATCAGCAGTTTTTATAAATAAAGAATCGAATAAAACTTTTGGTTATATTCTTTTACCGAGCTTTTACAATGATTTTTCAAAAAAAAATGGAAGAAATTCTTCAGAAGATGTTAAAAAAGAGATACAAAAACTTAAATTAAAAAAAGTTGGTGGAATAGTACTTGATCTGAGGAATAATGGTGGTGGATCTTTAGAAGATGCGATTCGTATTTCAGGTCTTTTTATTGAAAATGGACCGATTGTACAAATTAAAGGAAGAGGGAACCAGACTCGAACTATTAATGATCCAGACCCTGGGATTAGTTACAAAGGTCCAATTGTAGTATTAATTAATTCTCTAAGTGCTTCTGCTTCAGAAATTTTTGCAGGTGCTCTTCAAGATTATGGGAGAGCAATTGTTGTAGGTGGGGAGCACTCTTTTGGTAAAGGCACTGTTCAGATTATGATTTCCCTTGATAAAATGGTTTCTGATAGTTCTTTTGATGTTGATAGCTTAGGTGCTATGGAGTTTACAATTAAAAAATTTTATCGTATAACAGGCACATCCAACCAATATAAGGGAGTAATTCCTGATGTTATTTTACCGGATTTCTATGATTACCTTAAAATTGGAGAGAGATACCTCGATTATCCTTTAAAATGGGACAGAATATCTCCTGTGAATTACAAAAAATGGAGTAAAAATAGCATAGATGCTGAGATTATTGCTGAAAAAAGTAAATGTCGTGTAAAAAATAGCAAATATTTTAAATATATGAAAGATTATATTAAAAGGCTTAACTCAATGGATAATAAAACAAGGCAGAGCTTAATATTAAAGCATGTTTTGAAACAAAATAGGGAGTTGAAACAAGAGTTGGAAAAAATAAAGATATCTGATGCGGGATCACTTAATTTTAGGGTAATATCCTCTCAAGAGACAAAAGAAAAATCATCAGAATTGTTAAAAATTTCTGAGCAAAAAGAAAAAGAGTGGTTTAAAATTCTCAGAAAGGATTTATTTCTTGGGGAAGCTTTAAATGTATTAGCTGATATAATAAATATGGAAAAGACTAATTAATTTCTATTTCTTAAACTTGAAATAAGTATAAATATAAAAAATGGTGCTCCAATTAAAGATGTGATTATCCCAACTGGAATTTCAATTGGAGGCATAATTGTTCTGGCAAGAAAATCTGTAAATGTAAGCAGCAATCCACCCATTATTATTGTTGCAATTATAATGGATTTAAAATTCTCTTTAAATAATATTCTTGAAATATGAGGAACTATCAAACCTATAAATCCTATAGGTCCAACAAACGAGATTATAATTCCTAGGATAAATGATACAATTATAAATACAGTTATTCTGAATTTTTTTATGTTCAGCCCCTTTGAATAGGCAAACTCATCTCCTGCTGAGGCTATAATTAGTTCGTTTTTAAGAAAAAAAGTAATTGTAATAAAGAAAAAATAGAGGGGTAATAGGAACAATATCTCTTTATACCCAACAGGAGTGATGCCTCCAATAAGCCATCTAATAATTGAAATGGTTTGAGTAAAATCAACAAGATATTGAATGATAATAATCAGAGATGAGAAAAAAAAATTAATAGCAACTCCTGACATCAGGAGAGTGTAAATAGAAAAACTTTTTACAATTTTAGCAATACTAAGAATTAAGAATATTGAAATCAAAGCACCTAAAAACCCATAAATATAAACCCCATTTAAACCAAGAAAAGATATTGATAGATTTAATTTAATTGCAAATACAACACCTAATGCTGCACCGGATGATACGCCAAGAGTGTATGGTGTTGCCAAGCTGTTTTTAAATATATTTTGAAATATCAGGCCTGCAAGTGCAAGAGATGAGCCTGCAATGAATCCGAGAATGGTTCTTGGGACTCTTAATTGCCAGAATATAAAACTTGTCTGTTTGTTGGAGAGTAAACTATTAAAGTCTATTTTTATCACACCCACAAATGGAATGAGTAATAAAATAATTACTCCAGTTCCAAAAATTAAAATATATTTTTTATTCATCTAAATATATAACTTCTCTATTTTTTGAGATTAATTGTTCATAATTGACATTATAGGTTTGCTTGAAAATATCTTTGTCAAATAATTTGCTCCCTGAATATACTATTTCTCCTCTTTTTAAAGCTAAAATCTTGTGAACTACGGGGAAAAGAATTTCAATGTTGTGAGACACTATAATTAAGGTTTTCCCATTGTCTTTAAGTTTAATCAAAAATTTTGTTAGATTTGAAATAGCTTCAGGGTCAAGGAATGTAAAGGGCTCATCAAATAATATAATTGAAACATTCTGAATAAAAGTTGATGCAAGCATTACTTTCTTTCTTTCTCCACCACTTAAAGTATTGATATCTCTATTTACAAATTCATGAAGCTCAAATTGGTCTACTGTATTATTAAATATGGTAAAATCATTCTTTGAATAATCTTTAAATAATGAGGTATAAGGATATCTACCAGATAGAAGTATTTCTTTAACACATAAAGGTAGAGAAAACTCTTCAAATTGTGGTAAATATGAAATTTTTTTTGCAGTTTCTTTTTTTGTATTTTTTTTTATATTCTTATTATCTATAAAAATTTCACCTTTATAATCAGTAATTACTCCAAGTAAAATTTTAAGCAAGGTTGTTTTCCCAGCGCCATTTGGGCCGAAAATAAGCCAGAAGTCCCCATCTTCGATTTTTAGATTTATGTCTCTTAAAATCTTTTTCTTTTTTATATTATATGACAGGTTTTTTATTTCAATCATAAAAAAAAATTATACAGTTTTTTTGCTATTTCTCCAACTCTTGGTCCAGGTTTTAACAAGAAAATCTCACTTGTGATTTTTATTCTCTTTTTTTTTACAGCAGTAATAATATCATATTTTGCCCAAAGATTTAGAATCTCTTTTCTTTTTTTATCTGAATAAAGATTAGAAAACTCTATAATGAAATCCGGGTTCATATATACAACTGATTCAATAGATATGTTTGGATATGGAATGTTACCATTGTATGCATTTATTCCACCAGAAATTTCAAGAATTTCATTTAGAAAATCGTTCTTACCCATAATTGTAATATTGGTCAATTGATCTGGATTTCTACCAATAATTAGAAGTGTTTTAAATTTCTTTTTTTTTAATGTTTTTAATCTTATATTCATAAGAGTTTTTTTTATTTTTGAAATTATCAATTCACCTCTTTCTATTTCTCCTAATTTTTCTGATATCAATTGGATTGAATCAAAGATGTCCTTTAAGGTTTTGTGTTTTACAATTAAAAGTTCTGCTTTATCTTTTAGTATTTTTATTTTATTATAATGTTCGGGATAGAGAATAATTATATCAGGCTTTAGATCTATTAATATCTCCAGGCTTAGATCAAAGTAACCTCCGATTTTTTTTATTTTTTTAGCTTCTTTTGGGAAATCACAAAATTTTGTATTCCCAACGATGTTTTTTCCTTTTCCTAAAGAAAAGACAATTTCAGTCAAACCAGGAGCAAGAGTAATGATTCTCTGAGAGAATATTGAAACTTGTAGGATTATTATTACAATTAGAATTCTTAAAATTTTCATTTTTTAAATATTTTTAATTAATTTTATATCTAATACCAACCTGGAATCGTCTTCCTGGAGATGGATATCCAATAATTTCTTCATGTTCATTGTCAAATAAGTTGGTTATTTTTCCAAATATTGATAATCCTGTATTTAAAGGTACAGAGATTGTTAAACTGTATGTATTAAATGAAGGGTTTTCTACTTTAGGAGCATAAAGAGTAAAATCAAAATCATCTCTTTTCCCAACATATACCATGCTTGCTGCAAAAGTGAATTTTTTGTGTGTATATATAATAGAAGCTGAAACAGTATGTTTTGGTTTTCTTGGAAGTTCTTCTCCTGTTTCTCTGTCTTCTGAGTGAAGAAATGTATATGCGCCATATATGGATAGATTTTTAATGGGTTTGAAATTCGTACTTAATTCTATTCCATAAACATCTGCCTCTTTTATATTTCTATATTGGCCAGTATAAGTTGCCCAGTCAACTGTAACCCAATCGATCATATCTTTGTATTTTGTATTAAAGTATGTTGCACTAAAAACAAATTTGCCATAATAAAAATCAGTACCAATTTCAAATGATTTTCCTTTTTCCGGGTCAAGCTCAAAATTGGGTTTCCCCCAGGGATTAATTTGTTGTGAAATTAATGGGGCTTTGAAGCTTTGAGAATAAGAGGCATGGATTTTTAATTTATTAAAAGCAAGGTAAGAAAACCCGATTTGAGGTGATATATTAGAATTTACGTTTTTATATTTATCATACCTTAATGATGTTGAAATTAGGAGATTGTTAAGATCAATCCCTGCATTTATATAGCCTGAAAAATAGTTCGTTTTTTCACAATCAAAAATTTTTCCATAATTGTTTTCATTTGATATGCTCTGGTTTGAGTAGTCAATTCCTGTGTTTATCATTAATTTGTTAAACAGAAGAGTGTTGAATATTACCTCAGTTTCATAATTATTGAATTTAGTCTTGAATAAAGGTGACCAGAGATCATCCGGATCTTCAAAATTGTATTTACTGTTATTAAAAGATAGTTTTACATTCAATTTCGAGTTTTCATTAAATTTATAAGTAAATGGCAGGGAAATTATATAATAATCTTGTTTGTAATTTCTATTTGGCGTTGAAAGACCCATATTAAAGGGTATGCCTGAATTTGTAAAGTTTCCGAAAAACCTAAGTCCTATTTCAATTGATTGATTTTTATAATCTGCTTTTGTTGAAATTCCTGTGTTTTTAAAAATATCATTTTCAATATTATCGCTAAAACGCTGGAAATTAAGAGATAATCCGAGATTAAAGTCTTTTATTGGTTTTGAAATTGAAAAATTACTTGAATATGAGTTGTGGTTCCCTGCTGAGGCTACAAATTTTGTGCCTTCTTTTGAATATGTATTTATATTAATAACACCTCCCATTGCATCCGAACCATATAGATTGCTCATAGGTCCTCTAACAATTTCTATTTTATTTAGTAAATCAGTGGAAAGAACGGCAAGGTTAACACCACCTATATTAGCATTGTCTCTAAGTTTTATACCATCAATAATATACAATACTTGAGTTGGTTTTGACCCCCTTATATAAGTTGATGAGGTTTGTCCGAACTGACCTGTAGAGAGTGTTAGAAGTCCTGGAGTCTGATTCAAAACGAGCTTTAAACTATCAAATTCAAATTTTTTAATATCTTCAAATTTAAAAACAGTTACACTTTGAATTGTTTTGTTGAGAGCGATTTTGCCTACAACCTCAATTTCTTCTGTGAACATAGATTTCGTTTCTTCATTTTGAGTTTTTTCTGTTTTTGGAAATAGAGAGAAAAAAGATAAAAATAGAATGGATAGAAAAAAAATTTTTTTAAACATAAAAGTCTCCTTTAAAATTAATTTGGAGGGAAACTCAATTTATATTACTTGCCCTCCGCGAGTAATACAAAATTTAAGGATTAATAGGTCTTCCGACTCCCGGGATCTTTAAGAAACCTTCCCATCCTTTTAATAAGGACAGTGGCTTTTAATTTAAAGACTGTTTCCTGATATATGGTCAGGACCCGGTCACGGCAGCGGGGGCTGTGGGGTTTTATACCCTCTTCCCTTGAATTAAGCCTTAAAAATATAATATACATAAAAAAATTTTTCATGTCAAGATAAAAAATAAAATAAAAAAGTAAAGCCCCTAGGACTAACTATTTTTCTGATACGATTATATTTGATAATCAAATCAAAATATGATATGATATTTGTATGGAAGCAAAGCATAAGTATATTTGGCAAAAAAAAAACTGGCCGAATTTTAATTATGATAAAGAGAATCTAATGGATTTATTGTTAGAAGTGAATCATCATCAAGGAATATTGAAAGGGATATATTCTATGATGAATAAGGAGTATCTGCAGGAGGCAACAACTGATATAATGTCAAATGATGCTATAAATACATCTGCTATTGAAGGCGAGATACTTTCAAGGGATTCGGTAAGGTCATCTATCTTTAAAAAATTAGGAGTAAAAAACAGGGAAACAGGTAAATCCACACCCCAGACAGATGGAATAGTAGAGATACTTTTTGATTTATCTAACAAATATAATACTCCACTTGATAAAAAAAGATTATTTAGTTGGCATGCAGCATTGTTTCCTACTGGGTATTCCGGACTTCAGAAAATAAATGTTGCATCATATCGAGGTTATGAACCAATGCGAATTGTTTCGGGAGCAATAGGAAGAGAAAAGATACATTTTGAAGCACCACCAAGAGATGTACTGGATAAAGAAATGGATCACTTTTTAAATTGGTTGAATAAGGAAAATGAAAATTATGGAGTGGTAAAATCAGCAATAGCTCATCTATGGTTTGTTGTAATTCATCCTTTTGATGATGGTAATGGCAGATTGGCAAGGGCAATAGGCGATTATATATTATCAAAATATGAAAAGCAGAAATTCAGGTTATACTCACTTTCAAGTCAAATTAATGAAGATAAAAAGAGCTATTATGAGATATTGGAAAAAACCACAAAGGGAGACTTAAGCATCACATTATGGATAAAATGGTATCTGGTAGCAATTATTAAGGCTATAAAAAACTCTAAACAATTGGTTGATAAGGTACTTTTTAAAACAAAATATTGGAACTATTTTACCAACACAGTCTTAAACAGCAGACAAAAAAAAGTTATAAATAAAATCCTTGAAATTGGGAAAAATAATTTTGAAGGCGGAATAAATACGAGAAAATATGCCTCAATAACAAAGGTTAGTAAGCCAACAGCAGCAAGGGAGTTAATCGATCTGGTTCAGAAAGGTTACATCGTTCAAATTGCAGGAACAAAAGGAAGAAATATAAGCTATAAACTTTTTGATAATATTTAATCTGGAGCCAATGATCATGAGGGATATATACTTTTACTAATTCCAAAATGAGCGGATATTCTGATACGATTGTATCGGATAATCACATCATATTTTGATATGATACCACATAAAAGGGGACTGGTGGGGTTGTTCAATTTGGAAAACAGATCAATAAATGGGATGTGTCCCTATTTTCCCTATTTCCATTTGGGTTTGATAAATCAAACCGCTACTTGAAAAAAAAAAGAGTTTCTTTTAAAATTAAAATGCATTATATGAATAAAAGTTTTAATGTTTTTTATAGGAGGTTAGAATGAAATTCGTTAATATAGATGTTGAGAAGCTATTCGATCTAATGCAGGAATATGATATAGCTGAAGTTAAACTCAGAAATAGAAAAACTTTAATTGAGGTAAAACGAAATAAAGAAGATGGATTAGTTGTTCCTGATATAAATAAAAATATAGCCAGTACAAATCTGAAAATGGGTGAAAACAGGAAAGAAGAAGGAGATATTGAACCCATTAATGAAGAGTCATTTATTCAGGAGCAGGAGGTAGAGAACATCTTTTTTGTTGAAGCACCATTGGTTGGTACTTTTTACAAAGCAGCTGCTCCTGATTCAGATCCTTTTGTAGAAGTTGGAGACAAAGTGAAAAAGGGTGATGTTTTATGTATTGTAGAAGCTATGAAAAGTATGAATGAAATTCAGTCAGAAGTAAGTGGTGAGATTAAAGAGGTCTGTATTAAGAACGCTGAGCTTGTTGAGTTTGGACAAGTTTTATTTAAGATAGATACCTCTGCATAATCCTATGATATCTAAAATTCTTATAGCTAATAGGGGGGAAATTGCTGTCAGAATTATAAGAGCAGCAAAAGAACTGGGTATAAAAACAGTTTTAACTCATTCAACAGTTGATAAAGATTCTTTGGCTGTAAAAATGGCTGACAAATCAATTTGTATCGGCCCTGCTCCTAGTATGGAGAGTTATCTTTTTTATCAGAATATTCTATCAGCAGCAATTTCTGTAAAAGCAGACGCAATACATCCGGGATATGGATTTCTTGCTGAGAATCCTCTTTTTGCAGAAGCTTGCAGAGCATTAAAAATAATTTTTATTGGGCCTCATTCAAATGTTATTCGTAAAATGGGAGATAAAGCAAAAGCCAAATCAATAATGGAAAAATTTGGAGTCCCTGTTGTGCCTGGCTCAAAGGGAATTATCAGCTCTATTAATGAGGCAATGACTGTGGTTGAGAAAGTTGGATTCCCTGTAATTATTAAAGCTTCTGCTGGTGGTGGTGGTAAAGGAATGAGGATTGTATATGATAGGAGCAAGATGGAGAATGCCTATAAGTTTGCATCTTCTGAAGCTCAGCAGGCTTTTGGAGATTCCAGAATCTATATCGAAAAATATATTTCTGGTCCAAAACATATTGAGGTCCAAATACTTGGAGATAAACATGGAAATGTAATTCACCTATTTGAAAGGGACTGTTCAATTCAGAGACGACACCAGAAATTACTTGAAGAGGCCCCTTGCTCTTCAATTGATAATAATACAAGAAAAGAGATGGGAGAAATTGCTGTAAGAGCAGCCAGGTCAGTTAAGTATGATTCTGCCGGGACAATTGAATTCCTTTATGATATTGAATCAAAAAAATTCTATTTTATGGAGATGAACACAAGAATTCAGGTTGAACATCCTGTTTCAGAAATGATCACTGGAGTTGATCTTATAAAATATCAGATCAAAATTGCAAATGGAGAAAAGCTTGATTTAAAACAGGAGGATATTCAGAAGAGAGGGTATGCAATTGAGTGCAGAATCAATGCTGAGGATCCGTTAAGAGATTTTAGCCCTTCTCCTGGGGAGATCAGCCAACTGATTGTACCTGGAGGGCCTGGTATCCGTGTTGATTCAGGTGTATATCCGGGCTATAGAATTCCTCCTTATTATGATTCAATGATAGCAAAATTAATAGCCTGGGGATCTGACAGGAGAGAGGCAATTGAACGGATGAAACGTGCTCTCGAAGAATTTTATATTAGTGGATTAAAAACCACGATCCCTTTTCATATAGGTGTTTTGAAAAACAGGAAATTTCTTTCAGGTCAATATACTACTGATTTTATAGAGAAAGATTTTGATTAAAGGAGATAGCTAATGTCGAAATTGTTCCCAAAATGTCCGAAATGTAAGACGTCTCATTTCATCTCTTTTTTGAAGCATGCACATTATGTATGTTCAAAGTGTGGTCATTTATTAAGACTAGATGCTCCAATAAGGGTTAAAATGATCTGTGATAGAAAGAGTTTTGTTCAATTTAATGAGAATATTAAAAGCCTGGATCCCCTGGAATTCCCAAAATATAGAGATAAACTTGATAAATCCATAAAGGAGACAAAGTTGAATGAGGCTGTTATTACTGGAGTTTGCAGGATAAAGGGATATTCTTCAACTATTGGAATTATGGATCCAAGGTTTATAATGGGATCAATGGGTTCTGTTGTTGGAGAAAAAATAACAAGACTTTTAGAGTATTCTTTAGACAATTCTATTCCTTCTATTATTATTATTCTTTCAGGAGGGGCAAGGATGCAGGAAGGCGTTCTTTCCTTAATGCAAATGGTAAAAACATCTGCTGCTGTAAAGCGTCTGAATGATAACCATCTTCCACTTTTTACTGTATTGACAGATCCTACAACCGGAGGTGTAACTGCTTCGTATGCTATGCTTGGAAATGTGATACTTGCTGAACCTAATGCATTAATAGGTTTTGCAGGGCCAAGGGTCATTGAGCAGACAATTGGACAAAGCCTTCCGAATGGATTTCAAAGAGCTGAATTTTTATTGGAACATGGTATGATAGATATGATAGTACAAAGAAAAGAGCTAAAGACCGTTTTAGGTACTTTGTTAAAAATTCATTCCCAAAGACCTTATTCGTATCATTAAATGAGATGAAATTAAATTATATATTCGTAATTATTAAAAAGAGGGGGGCGAATGTCTCATACAGAGATTAATAAAACCAAAGCAATGGATATTGTCAGACTTGCCAGACATACAAAAAGGCCTACAACTTTAGATTATATAAGTTTTATTATAAAAGATTTTATTGAACTTCATGGAGATAGAAGGTTCAGTGATGATAATGCTATTGTAGGAGGTATTGGGTTTTTGGAGAATATTGCAGTTACAGTTATAGGCCATCAGAAGGGGAGAAATGTTAAGGAGAATATAAAAAGAAATTTTGGTATGGCAAATCCTGAAGGATATAGAAAAGCCTTAAGATTAATGGAGGAGGCGGAAAGATTTGGCAGGCCAATTATCAATTTTATAGATACTCCCGGAGCTTATCCTGGTATTGGAGCTGAAGAAAGGGGTCAGGCAGAGGCAATAGCATACAATCTTTATAAAATGTCAACTTTTAAGACTCCGATTATTTCAATTGTTACTGGAGAAGGAGGATCTGGGGGGGCTTTAGCATTAAGTGTTGCTGACAGGATTTATATGTTATCCAATTCCATTTATTCTGTCATTTCTCCTGAAGGATGTGCTTCTATCCTTTGGAAAGATACAAGAAAAGCTGCTGCTGCTGCTGAATCATTAAAACTTACTGCAAAAGACCTTTTTGATCTTAAGATTATTGATGGTATTATAAAGGAGCCTGGAAATGGAGCTCATGAAGATCACAAATCAACTGCAGAACGTATAAAAAGTACTTTAATTTCAGCAATTAATGAATTGCTTTTAATTGAACCTTCAACCCTGATTGATCAAAGATACCAGAAATATCGTAAAATGGGAGTTTTTTCAGATTAATACTCTTGCAAATATTTATTGAAATCTTGACTTTTTTTGATTTTTAGATGAAAATAATATAATAAATAAGGACATTTCTTAAAATGTTAAATGAAAAAGGCCTTCTAAGCGAGATACCCATAGTAAAATTACTCTTAATTATATTTGAAGAAGAATTAACAGGCATTCTTTATATGAAAAGGTCAGATATTGTTAAAGCATTGTATTTTAGAAATGGAGAATTAGTGTGGGCAAGTTCGAATTCAGAGCTTGATAAAATTGAGAATATATTAGTTTCAAAAGGTTTGGTTAAATCGATTATTATTGAAGAATTGAAAGAGGAAAATAAGCTAGCCAAACCAATTGGAAAACTATTGCTTGAAAGGGGAATTATAACACTTGGAGAGTTTATAAAATTTACTAAAGAGCAGTTAGAAAATATTATAATAAGTGTATTGAAGTGGCGTGAGGGAGAATATAGATATGTAAAAGAACCTCCACCTGATAGTCAATTCAATTTAGATTTTAATATAATGAGTTTTGTGTTTAAATTTATTCTTAATGATCTTGATGAAAGTGTGATAATAGAGGGAATTGGGTCATTTCATACAAAGTTATTCAGAACTTTTAATGAGAAAAAATTAGAAAAATATTCTTTAACTGATAAACAAAAAGAATTCTTAGTTATCTTTAATGATCAAATTAATTTGGAGGATTTTTTATCAAAATATCCTAAGGCTCAAGAGGGGTCTTTATTAAAAATAGTCTATTTTTTTTTAATGGCTGGAATATTAACAAAAGATGAATTCGAGCTCCCAGAAGAAGATCAAGATGTAAAAAAAGAGGGTTTTAAAGATGATCTTGATGAATATAGAATCGGAACCAAACAGGAAAACTTATTTGAAATTAATGAATATAAAGAAGAGGGAAAGGATAAAAACAAGGTTAAGAAAGAAAAAGATTTTGATATTCAGAAAATGATTTCGGAAGAGGAAAAACAAGGGAAAAGTTTCAATTTTATTATTTTGTTCATAGTATTGATATTTATTATAGGCAGTATTATTTTGTATTTATTATTAAGTGAAAGTAAAAAGGAAGATAAAATAGATAAATCTAATAAAGAAAAAATAATTAATGCTGAAGACATGAAGCCTGTTATAAAGAAAGATAATAAAAAATCAGATAAGTTTCAGATTAATAATGAGAAGAATATACAAAAGAGAGAAGAAAATAAGACGAAAAATAATTTTATATCAGAAAAAGCTGTAGTACCTGATGCTTTAGCTTATTTCAAAAGAGGAGAATATGAAATAGCAGCAAGTATGTGGAAAAAGGAGTTAAAGAGAAAAAAAGTAAAGTACTCTATTTTACTTGAATATGATAGGTTAGAGGAATCTGTATTAAAAGCTTATAGTAATATAAAAAATAAAAACAGATTTTTTATTATGATTAAAAAAAAGAATGTTCGAATAGGTTTTCTTGTTATGTGGGGTATGTTTGATACAGAAAAAGATGCGGGAAAAGCATTAAGAGAGTTACCTGTTTTTTTCCAGACTCAAAAACCTCCAGCTAGAGTTTTTGATTTAGAACAGTATATTGAATAGATTTATTCAATTTAAACTAATGAGTTATTAATGAAAAAAGAGTTGAATTTAAGTGTAAAAGAAGTTGCTGCGTTGTTACAAATTCCAGTTGTAAAGGTACAACGTTGGATTTATCAAGGACAAATCCCCTGTAAGTTTAAGGGGAATGATTATTGTTTTAAAGAAAAGGATATTTTAACCTGGGCTAAATCACATGGTATAATTATCTCTAAGGGTGTTGAAGGCAAAAAGAATGTAGTAAGTGAAGATGATTGTACATTGGGAAAAGGTATTGAAAAGGGCGGGGTTTTTTTTAACCTTGAGGGAGATGACACATATAGTGTTATTAAAAATGCAGTAGAAAAAATAGATTTTCCAGAAAAATTAGATAGAAACCTTATATTGAATGAACTTATAAGCAGGGAAGAAATAGCCTCTACAGGTATTGGTAGGGGGGTGGCAATTCCTCATACAAGAAGAGAATTAGATTTGAAATTTAAACATTTAATGGTTCCGGTTTTTTTTTTAAAAAATAGAATTGATTTTAATTCTTTAGATGGTAAACCTGTGTTTGTATTATTCTTTATTTTTAGCCCATCAGCTAAAGTTCATCTTAACCTTCTCTCAAAATTGAGTTATTTGCTAAGAGATAAGATGTTTTTAGATAATCTTAAAAATTGCAAGAACAAGGAAGAATTAATTTCTTTGATTGAGAAAAATGAAAAAAAATTTGAGAATAATTGAATGGTTGGAAATCAATTTAGATTAAAATGAGCAAAAATCCAGTGAAAAAAGTGAAATTAATTATTAAAACAACATTAAAAAATCTTGATTATAGAGCGCAATTAATTATAATTGGTATAGTTGTTGGAATATTTAGTGGATTTGCTTCTGTTGCCCTTAATTTTGGACTCTGGAAGGTATCTCATTACCTTATAAAATTTCGTGACAATTTCTATTTTATCCTGCTACCGGCTATTGGTATATTACTAACAGTATTATTCTTAAAATATGTAATTAGAGATTTTGGAGGCCATGGTGTTCCTGAAGTTATCTACAGCGTGAGTATGAAAGGTGGTTCTCTCAAAAAACGTTCTTATGTATCAAAATTAGTAGGAAGCCTTTTAACAATATCAAGCGGAGGTTCTGCAGGGCCTGAAGCTCCTGTTATTATGAGTGGTGCTGCGATTGGTTCCAATATAGCAAAATATTTGAGAGCCAATGATAAAATAAGAATAGCTGCTGCTGGTTCAGGTGCTGCTGGCGCTATTGCAGCGATTTTTAATGCTCCAATTACAGGAATTATTTTTACGATGGAGGTTATACTTGGAGAGTGGTCCACATTAAATATGCTGCCAGTTGCAATATCTTCTGTTACTGCAACTGTAATAAGTCGTATCTTAAATGGGAATCAAATACCTTTCAAACACCATTTAATCAATGTAAATATAAATGATATTTTTGCTGCTGTTGGACTTTCGGTTTTTTTAGCATTTTTTGCTGTGTTTTTTGTAAGAACTCTAAAATGGGTGAAGCTATTTTTTGAAAAAAGCATTAAAAGTATTGTTTTGAGAGCTGTTTTTGGAGGTCTTGTAGTTGGCGTAATAATACTTTTTTTCCCATATGTAAAGGGTGAAGGTTATGAGCTAGTACGAATTTTAATATCAGGAGAATTTTCCAATACATTATTGGTTATATTTGTATTAATTGTAATGAAAATTCTGGCAACCGGTTTTACCCTAGGCTCAGGAGGTGCTGGTGGAGTTTTTGCACCATGTCTTGTTATTGGTAGCCTTTCAGGCTACTTTTACTTTCAATTGTTGAGCTTGATTTTTCCACAGGCTCAATTTTCCGGCTCAACTCTATTTATATTGAGTGGAATGGCAGGTGTTTTGAGTGGAACATTGCAAGCTCCCTTAACTGGAATATTTTTAATTGTTGAGATGACTGGTGGCTATGATGTGATTTTACCTTTACTTCTGGTTTCATTTCTTACATTAACGATTACAAAGCTTGTTGAAAAACATTCTATATATCAATATGACCTTGCTCAAAAAGGTTATTTGTTGAGACCTAGAACGGATGCACGTATACTCTCCGATATAAATGCAGAAGAATTACTTGAAAAAGATCTGATCCCTGTGAATTCGGAGATGTTGTTAAAAGATTTAATTCCTTTAATAAAAAAGTCCCATAGAAATTATTTCCCTGTGGAAGATAAGAAGACAGGCAAATTTCTTGGAATGGTAAATTTCAATGATATAAAATCATATATTTTTAGTTCTGATCTTCTAAATTCAATTATAGTTGAAGAGGTTATGACCACGGATTTTCAACAAGTTTCAATAAAAGATAATGTTGTAAATATATTAAATAAGTTCGATCAATCAAGAGCATGGAGTCTTCCAGTTGTTGAAAATGACAAATTCCTGGGACTGATTTCAAAATCAACTATTCTCGACCATTACAGAAAGGAGTTAAAAGCTCAAACTGAATCTTAACATAACATTTTATTTATAAATAGATAATATTGCTATTACTTTAGTATTAATTTATATTAACTATTTTAATTTTCTTATTATTTTATAGAACTTTTTTTTTAATAGTTTCGTATCTATTATTTATACGGAGGAGTTTTATGAAGAAATTTTACAGTTTAATATTATTAATAACCCTTTTATTTAGCTTTTCTATACATGCTGAAAACAAAATAGATGAAATCTCTTTAAAAGAGGCTATTTATCAGGCATTAGAGAACAACCTTGATTTAAAGATTGAAAAGACCAACCTGGAATATTCAAATGAATCTTTAAAGATAGATGATTCAATTTTTATACCTAAATTCACAGTAAGTTTGGACAGTTCAGAAAGAAATAGACCTACTAGTGACATATTCGGAGGTGCTGATATTCAAAAGAATGAATCTTTCTCATTAAATTTAGGATTAGAACAGAAAATAGCCTTGGGAGGAACATTAAATATTAGTTTATACAATTCGAGAACTAAAACAAACAATGCATTTTCTACAATAAATCCAAACTTATATTCAAACTTAACATTTTCCCTATCACAACCTCTTTTGAAAGGGTTTGGTACCTTTTCAACAAAAAAAGATATATATATTGCTGCAAATAATTACAAAATAAATAAATATAAATTAAAAGAAAACATTTTGAACCTTATCTATAATGTTGAAGATGCATACTGGAACCTGGTTTATGCATATCAAAATCTTGATGCCAAGAGAAAAGCTCTGCAAAGATCAAAAGATCTCTTAAGACAAAATGAAATTAAGGTGAAAGTCGGAATTGCAGCTCCAATCGATATACTTGAAGCAAAAGCAGATGTTGCATCATATGAAAGTCAGTTAATTCAAGCAGAACAATCAATTCAAACAGCTGAAGAGAACCTGAAAAAGATTCTCAATCTGAGTAAACAGGATAAAAGGGTTATCCCTTCTGATACACCTGAAGTTAAAACATTAGAAACTGATCTTAATGAATTTTTACTTGAAGCCCTGCAGAATAGACCTGATATTGGACAATCAAAATTAGATTTGAAAAATTATAACATATTGGTTAGATATGCAAGGAACCAGATGCTACCTGATCTGCAACTAACAGCATCATATTACACCACAGGACAGGGAGGAACTCAGATAATATATGGTCCTGGTAATCCATTTACTGGAGAGAGAGAAATTATAGGTGAACTTAAAAGGGAGATATGGGATTCAATGAAAGACACTGTTTCAAATTTATACAAAAATTACTCATTTGGACTTAAACTATCTGTTCCTTTGAGTTTTTCAAGAGAAAGAGCTCAATTTGCTCAGGCCAAGATCAATATGAAAAGGTCACTTTTAAATTTAGAAAAGGTTGAAAACAATATATATTCTGAGGTAAAACAAGTAATAAAAGAGATTCAAACAAATTTAAAACTGGTCAAAGCGAATCAAATAGCATTGAAATTAGAAAAAGAAAAACTCAAAGCTGAAGAGAAAAAACTTTCCGTCGGATTATCAACAAATTTCCAGGTTTTAACATATCAACGTCAATACGCTGCAGCTCAAACAAATGCATTACAATCTATAATTAATTATAACCAAACATTATCAAAAATTAATAAAATTCTTGCAAGAACATTTGATGCTTATAATATAAAATTCAAAGATTTTTTAAAAGAATAATAAAACATCTATAAAAACAG
>JAUWNT010000006.1 GCA_030612495.1 Candidatus Aminicenantota bacterium | reverse complement strand
AATTGTTCTGTTTCAGGATCAAATTTATTAAGCCCACCACCCCAGGTTCCAATCCATATAATACCTGATTTATCAATAAATATGTTACCTGCATTGTTATTTGAAATAGATAGAGGATTTAAAGGATCATTCTTATATACAATAAAATCGTAACCATCAAATTTATTAAGTCCATCTGGTGTTCCAAACCACATAAATCCCTTTTTGTCCTGTGCAATTGAATATACGGTACCATTAGATAATCCCTGTTCAACAGAGATATGTTCAAAATTCATGTCATGTTTTTGAGCATTTATAAG
This sequence comes from Candidatus Aminicenantota bacterium, assembly GCA_030612495.1. GTDB lineage: Bacteria > Acidobacteriota > Aminicenantia > UBA2199 > UBA2199 > JAUWNT01. The sequence continues at coordinate 26,735 of JAUWNT010000006.1, read as the reverse complement.
GCCAGAAAATAATAAAATTAAGATTATATAAATAAACTTTTTCATATATATTATATAATAATAGATAATATAATAAATTCCAAATTTAAAATTAATTTTAACTATTAAAAAAACTTGACTTGATAATTTTAAAATGTTAAAATCGACTTTTAGACCAATTTGGTCGATAAGTTGGAGTTATATTATGAAAAATTCTAGAAAAGATGTTAGAGAAACTATTATCAATGCTGCAAGTGTAATATTTGCTCGTTTTGGTTTTAAAAAAACGACAGTTAAAGAAATTGCTCAAGCAGCTCACAAAGCAAAAAGTTCTATTTATCACTATTTCAAGAGTAAAAATAAAATTTTTAAAGCAGTAGTGGAAAAAGAGAGTGAATTACTTAAAAAAGAGATAATTAAATCTATAAACAATGAAGATACTCCTCAGAAAAAGATACGTGCTTATATTATTACAAGAATGAAAGTTCTTAATAATTTAGCTAATTTTTATAATGCTCTCAAAGACGAATACCTTAATCACTATGGATTTATTGAAAAACTGAGAGAGAAGCATTATGCAGATGAAATTACAATAATGAAAAAGATATTGAAAAATGGAGTTGATGAGGAAGTTTTTCTTATTAAGGATTTAGAAACAACAGCATATTCCATAATCACTGCACTGAGGGGTCTGGAATATTCATGGGTTATAGAAAATAACGTTTCAATGATTGAGAAAAAGATTGATAATTTATTGGAAATTCTTTTTAACGGTTTAGTTAAAAAATAATTTTTTTTACTTATGATTCAAACAAAAAACCATTTCAGTCTATTGTTTGAATTTAGTGATATTAAGATTTGTATGAGAATTTAGCTTTATAAGGTTTCTTGGATAATTTACAGGAGGAATGAATGAAAAAATTTGCTGAATTAGTTCTAAAGTATCGTATTTTAATTATAATTGTAACTGTTATTTTAACAGTACTTATGTCATATCAATTGAAGGATCTGGAAATAAACAGTGATATTTTGAAATACTTACCGCAAGATGATCCAAATGTATTAATGTTTAATGAAGTTGGAAAAAAATTCGGAGGAAATTCATTAGCAATGATTGCTTTAGAAGCTAATGATTTATTTAACTCTAACACTTTAAATCGTATTAATATTATCACCCAGAAATTTAAGGAAATGCCCGAAATATCTTATGTAACCAGCCTTACAGATGTGATTGATATAAAAAAAATCAAAGATGGTTTGGAAATAGGAAAATTGGTTGATAGTTATCAAATTCCAACTGAAAAAAAGGAATTAGGAAGGATAAAGAGCTACACTTTATCTAAAGAAATGTATAGAGGGAATATCATATCCAATGATGGGACCATTGCTGTCATAATCGCACGATTAAAAGATAATGTTGATAAAATTTTAGTTGGACGAAAAATGAAAGAATTTGTTTTAAGTACCAAAGGAGATGAAAAACTCTATTTTGCTGGTATTCCATTCCAGATGATTTTCTTAACTGATATAATAAACTCTGATATTATTTTACTTCTTCCAATTGTAATTATTTTAATTTCTATCACTCTGGCAATAAGCTTTCGAAGTAAGCGTGGTGTTATATTACCATTAGCTACTGTAATAATTAGCACAATTTGGGGATTGGGTTTAATGTCATTTCTGGGGATCAAACTCACCATTGCTTCTAATGGAATGCCTGTATTATTGCTGGCAATAGGCAGTGCCTATGGTATTCACTTAATGAATAAATATTTAGAAGATATAAAAAAGGGAGATAATAAAATTGAAGCTATCAAAGATACTATCAGTGAAGTAGGAGTTCCCATCTTTTTAGCAGGATTAACTACAAGCATAGGATTTCTAGCATTTCTTACTTCTAATCTGACTCTGATCAAAGAATTCGGTATCTTTACAGCAATCGGAGTTTTATTTGCCTTTCTCGTATCAATTACTTTTTTACCTGCTCTGCTGTCATTTATGAAAGTTCCTAAAATCAGAAAAAATCAGAAATTCGTTCAGGATACTTTTACTTATCATTTTATAAAAAAGTTAAGTGCATTCATTATAAGAAAAAAAATCATGATCGTAATTATAGGATTTTGCATTTGTATTATTGGTATACTTTCACTTTTTAATATTAGTAGAGAAGTAAATATGGTAGAGTATTTTAAAAAGAATAGTGAAATTCGCCAGGCAGAAGAGATGATGGAAGCAAAACTTGGTGGTTCTATTCCTATTCAAATTATAGTTAAAGGTAATTTAAAAGATCCCGCTATCTTAGAAGAGATAATGAAATTAGAAAAATATCTCAAAAGTTTACCTGATGTACATGATCCTCAGTCTATTGCCGATTTAATCTGTGAAATGAATTATGTAATAAATGACCATTACTCTATTCCAGAGACTCGCAAAGGTGTGGAAAACCTATGGTTCTTTTTAGAAGGAAATGAGATTCTTCCGCAATTGATTAACTCAGAAAATAATGAAGGGCTGATACAGGCAAAATTAGGAAGCGTTAATACAAAGAGGTTGAATTTTATAACCAATAGTATAAACCAATATATTTCCAAAAAAATATATCCAGAAACAGTAAAAATTAACTTAGCAGAAGCAAATTCTAACCTAAAAGAAATCAATCATTTGAGAGTAAAAAATATTATGAATAATATATCTTACGATTCAGCTCATTATGGTTTTGAAATAAATGATAAAAATGCTTTACGTATGATTTTACAAAAATATATTTCACAAAACATTCAGGCTAACCAGCAACCACTTAAACATAATATCTCAGCTAAATTAGAAGATTATTTTAATGATGAGGAAAGTGATTTGAATATTAAATCAGCACTTCTCAGGGAAAATTTGGTTAAATCAATTATTGTAAATATGGAAAAAAACCAGGATTATTCCAAAAAAAATATTTTATCTCAATTACAAAAAGAAGTGCCTGCCTCATATTATGCGGATGATCCAGAGTTATTGAACTATGCAGCAATATCAATATCAGCAATCATCAAAAATGAGATAGAATGGAATAAGATTAATAATTTGATAATAGAAATAAAACCATTTTTTTCTAAGGACTTGAGTCAATATCCTGATTTTCAAAAGAATTTAATTGGAGATATCTGGGATATTAATAACACTCAAATAACAATTCCATATTCTTATTACAAGAAACTTAATCTTAATAATCAACAGCACTCCCCTATTATTATGAATTTCCGACAAACCGGACTTCCAATAATTTATAAAGATATTGATAGCAAACTTATCTCCAGTCAGGCATTAAGTCTCATTTTCGCGCTCGGATTGGTCCTGATTTTGTTAACAATTCAATTTAAATCCTATATTGGTGGATTAATTTCCATTTTACCCATTATACTTACTGTTTTTTTTAATTTTGTTATAATGTGGATTTTTAAAATCCCTCTGGATACAGCTACTGTTATGATAGGAAGTGTGGCTGTTGGAATCGGCATTGATTATACCATTCACTTCAATAACCGTTTTCATCTTGAACTTGCCAGAGAGCAAAGTGTAGAAAAAGCTCTAAATACAACCCTACAAACAACAGGTAAAGGCATAACAATAAATGCCTTTTCTGTAATGCTTGGTTTCTTAACACTCTTATTTGGTAGTATTGTTCCAATGCAAAGATTTGGCTGGTTAATTGCACTAACTATGGTAATTAGTGCTTTAACAGCATTAGTATTTTTGCCATCTTTAATTCTGCTTACACATACCTCATTCCTAGGATATTTAAAACATATTACTTTAAAAAATATAAATGGAATTCAATCAAAGATGAATAAACATATAAAAAAGTTTAAGAGATAACAAAAGGAAAAGGTTCTCATGAATGATAAGATATATTTTCAAATAATAAAGGAGGATACAAAAATGAAAAAAATCACTTTATCAATTTTTTTAATGTTAGGCATTATAATGTCTTTACCCCAGGACTTGCCTGCTGAGAAGCAGCTTACAGCACTGCAAATCCTTGAGAAAGTCGATGATGTTATTAATGCACCCAAAGATCAGGACTTAAAAATAAAACTAATTCTGGTTGACAAAAATGGAAAAGAAAAAATACGCGAGATGAGCATGCTTCAAAAAGGCAGTGATAAAAGGATGGTGAAATTTCTTTCGCCAGCCAATCAGAAAGGAATTGCTTTCCTTTCACTTCCTAATGATATCATGTATCTATATCTGCCTGCTTTTAAAAAAGTGAGGAGAATAGCTTCGCACGTTAAAAACACGAAATTTGCAGGCACAGACTTTACCTATGAAGATATGGAGGCAATAAGATACTTAGAAAAGTATAACCCTGAGTTGATGAAAAAAGAAAATGATTCTTATATTCTCCAACTGAAGCCTAAAAAGGAGGTTAAAACCGACTATTCAAAATTGGTAATATGGATTAGAGCTGACAACTTTTACCCATTTAAAATCGAATATTATAATAAAAACAGAACACTTTACAAAATAATGTTAAGAGAAAAAATAGAAAAGGTAAATGGCTATTGGATATCAAAGGAATCTGAAATGGAAGATTTGAAAGCTAAGCATAAAACAAAAATGTGTATAGTTAATGTAAAATTTGATTCAGGAATACTTGAAAAACAATTCTCAAAACGATATCTGAACAGATAAAAAAATAAAAGGGAAAAGCATGAAAGTAAAATTGTTTTCAATAATAGTTGTGTATATACTGTTATGCTTATTTTCGCTGCCAGTAAATGCACAGAATGATAATTCTTCTGATAAAGGAATTAAATTAGGAGGATATTTACAAACCGACAATCGCCTTTGTTTAAAAGGTGACAATGAATTTTCATGGCAGGAATATAGGCTTGGTTTAAAAGCAGAAGCTAAACCTCTTGAAAAAGCACGCTTCTACAGTGAAGTTTGGCTGAGATCCTGGGGTTTCCCAAATGTGCAAAACATTTCTGATTTAAAGGATAAAAACATGGTCTCTACCTGGAATTTAGATTTAAGAGAGGCATATGTTGATTTCTATAGTTTCCTTTCAGATAACATTGATATACGTATAGGAAGACAACGAATAGCATGGGGCACAGGTGATAAGTTTAATCCAACAGACAACCTTAACCCTTATGACCTGGAAGATATCTGGGACTTTGGCAGACATCTGGGATCTGATGGTTTTAAAATATCTTATTATCCAGGAGATTTTACGTTTACTGTTGTTTATATTCCTCTATTTACTCCATCTGTTTTGCCACGTGGTAACTGGGCTTCTGCATTATCCCAGCCCATGGAACTTCCCAATGGACTAACTTTAGGCACTTTAACTGATACAATTGATTTACCACAGAAAAATTTAAAAGAGGGATCTACAATAGGTATTAGGGTTTCAAAAAATATTTTTGATTTTGATTTCTCTTTAAGCTATGTTCATGCAAGAGACCAACTTCCTCTGGCAAATAAAATCACATTTATACCTACAGAAAAACATGAAGAAGTGGATATTAAAAGTCAACTTATTTATCCGAGGATGAACATAGCAGGAATAGACCTTGCAGGAGCAATTGGAAGCATTGGTATATGGGCAGAAGCAGCTCTATTCTTCCCAGAAAAAATCAAAATGATAACAGATTTATCCTCTTTAGGAATGGGAATTCATGAATCTGTTGCTTTAGATAATAAATTATATATTAAATATGTAATAGGAATGGATTATACTTTTAAAAATGGAATTTATCTGAATGTACAATATTTGCACGGTTTTATTCACGAAAGAGGTGCTGCTAATCTGGAAGATTATTTTATGTTTGGTCTGGAATGGAAATTACTTGATAATAAACTCAAAATAACGCCTATTGCTGGAGGAATAGAAATAAAAGAATTTAAAGATATTAAAAATAATTATGCAATTATATACTCTCCTATGATTACGTACTACCCTTTTGATAATGCTGAAATTACCTTTGGTTTACGTTTGATAGATGGCAAAGATACAACTAGTTTCGGAAGAGTAAAAGATTACGATGAACTCTTCTTTAGCCTGAAATATAACTTTTAAACTATATTTTATATGAAAAGCAACAATACAAAAAACAATCATTTCTTACATTTAAAATAAATAGATAATAAGGAGCAAATTATGGACGTTTTTAAAAAATGCTATGATTTTACTAAAGCTGAAGAAATAAAAGAATCAGGGCTTTACCCCTATTTCACACAAATCGATAAAGTTGAAGGGAATTATGTGTGGGTAAATGGGAAGAAAATACTAATGGTTGGTTCTAACAATTATTTAGGATTATTTGATAACGAAACAGTTAAACAAGCTGCAATCGAAGATATAGAAAAATTCGGCACATCTACATGCGGTTCAAGATTCCTAAATGGAACATATTCTCTACATGTTGAGCTTGAAGAAAAAATTGCAGAATTTATGTGTAAAGAAGAAGCATTAATGTTCTCAACAGGATTTCAAACCAACCTGGGAGTAATTGATGCAATAGCCGGGAGAAATGATGTTATTATAATTGATAGAATGGACCATGCTTCAATTGTTGATGCTACTCGACTTTCCTATGCTAATGTTACAAAATACAAACATAATGATATGAAAGATCTGGATGAGAAACTCAGTCGATTACCAGAGAGTAAAGGCAAATTCATTGTTGTTGATGGAGTTTTTAGTATGGAGGGAGATCTATCGAATATCCCTGAAATAGTTAAACTTGCAAAAAAATACAATGCACGTGTAATGGTTGATGATGCTCATAGTATTGGAATATTAGGAAAAAATGGAAGAGGAACTTGCGAGCATTTTAACATGTTAGAAGAAGTTGACCTTATTATGACAACTTTCTCAAAAGCATTTGCTTCTCTTGGAGGATTTGTTGTTGGTGACCATAAGATCATTCAATATATAAAACATACAGCAAGAAGCCTTATATTTTCTGCTTCAATAACACCCCCTGCATTGGGAGCTGCAAATAAAGCATTGGAGATAATTCAAAATGAACCATGGAGAAGGGAGAGACTCTGGGAAATAAGTAAAACTATGAATAAAAAATTAATATCTATGGGTTATCACACAGGTAATACAGAAACCCCGATAATTCCTGTATTTTTAGGAAATGATGAAAAAACCTTTATGCTATGGAAATTCTTAAGGGATTTTGGCATATTTTGCAATCCAGTAATAGCACCTGCTGTTCCTCCTGAAGATGCAATGATAAGAACTTCTTTTTCAGCCACTCATACAGATGAAGACCTTGATTTCGTTCTTAAAGGCTTCTATGAAGGGGGAAAGGCTCTCGGATTGATTTAGTAAAATTCATGCATCTTTTAAAATCTTGAATATTTCAGCTGTAATAATAAATTATAATTCAGAAAAATTCATTAAAGATAATTTAAATTCTTTACAGAAACAAACACACAAATTTAAACAAATAATAGTTGTTGATAACAATTCATATGATAGCTCTTTAAAAATAATAAACAAATTTGATAACATTGAAAAAGTACTTCTAAATCACAATGCTGGATATGCAAAAGCTGCAAATATCGGAATAAAAAAAAGCAACTCTGATTTGATTCTAATTGCAAATTCAGATATTATTCTTGATTCTAATTTTAACTATTTTGTTATAAATAAATTTGAAGAGAATAAAGAAATATCTTTACTTTCTCCTTTGATTTTAAGATTTGATAAAACAACTATAGATTCTGCTGGCCAAACTTATTCCAAGTCGTTGTATCCTATAGAGATTGGATACAATAAAAATATTAATAAGGTTGACATTAAACAAAAAAAAGTGTTTTCTGTATGCGGTGCAGCTACTGTTTTTTCAAAAAAATCTTTAGAAAAACTAAAAATATTCAATGAATATTATGATGAAGACTTTTTTATTTTTTGGGAAGATTTTGATATCGGGTGGAGAGCAAACATTTATAAGCTAAACTCGATTTTCTTTCCTAAAGCAATTGTATATCACTATAGAGGTGGTACCTTAAAAAAAAATATTTTATCACGTTTCTCGCTTTCTATAGGTCGCAATTCTGATATAAAGTACCATATTATAAAAAACAGATATTTAACATTAATAAAAAATTTTAGATTCAAAAAATTCTGGTGGGCAATTCCATTTGTTTTTTTTAAAGATATATTATGGGTAACTATATTGACTTTAAGTTCTCCTAAAATTATAATCAAATTGATTATGTCTGGCAAATATTTAAAAAATGCTATAAAAAAACGTAAAAAAATAAAAGAACATGAATGAAATTATATTTATATTTACTTTTATTCTTGCTTTCTTCATCTCAATATATGGAACTCCATTAGCTCAGAAAGTAGCTTACAGATATAATATACTTGACTTTCCAGATGGTGCTTTAAAAAAACAAAAAAAACCTGTCCCATATATGGGTGGCGTGATTGTATATTTTGCATTTATTTCACCAGCAGCCCTGTTATTTGATTTCAACAGAGAATTGTTAGGTATTTCTTTTGCGTCATCAATAATTTTGATAATCGGCTTATTTGATGACCTGAAAGCTCTTACTCCAAAAATAAAGTTCTTATTCCAGCTTATTGCAACATATATACTACTGAAAAGTGGTATTTGTATAAATCTATTATTTATTCCTCCATGGTTAAATACAATACTTTCCTTTATATGGATTTTATCTATGATCAATGCATTTAATATAATAGACGTTATGGATGGTTTAGCACCTTCTGTAGGCGTTTTATCCTGTTTTACAATATTTGTTATTTCACTTTATAATAATAATTTTCTGATCTCTATCTTATCTTTAAGTTTAGGTGCATCATTACTTGGTTTTTTAAAATTCAATTGGCAACCAGCTAAAATTTATTTAGGAGATGCAGGCAGTATGTTTATAGGACTTGTTATTGGAGCGCTTGCAATTATGGGTGATTATTGTAAATATAATGATATTGCATTTATTTCAGGTATAATTATACTTGCAATACCCATTTTTGATATGATTTTTGTAATGACATTAAGGCTATTACATAAGAAATCCCCTTTTTGGGGGACTCCCGACCATTTTTCTCTAAGGCTAAAACAAAAATATAATTTATCCAGTTCAAAAACCGTTAGTATAATAATCATTATTCAATTGGTTTTATCAGCCATTGTTATTCTAAATTTTTATACAAATCAAACAATAACAATTATTACTACAATAATAGTTTTTGCATTCTTTTTTATATTTGGGATAGAGCTTGCAAAAGAAAAGATGGAATGATTTTAATCATAGGTGCCGGAATCTCAGGTATAAGTGCTGCAAAAAACTTAAAAAGAGATTTTTTAATACTTGAAAAAAAAGGTGATATCGGAGGGCTTTCAACCCAATACAAATCAAATAAATATTTTTTTGATTATGGAGGTCACTATTTTCACTTTAAAGAAAAACCTGAAATAAAAAAATACCTTGAAAAATTCGTAAATTTCAAAAAATATGACAGGAGGAGTAAGGTATATATTGTAAATAAATATATACCTTTTCCCTTACAATTTCATCTTTCACATTTACCTTCAAGATTAAAAAACAAGATCCTTGAAGAAATACTTAACTGTACAGAACAACAATCAAATAATTTATTTGAATTTGTTGAGAACAATTTTGGAAAAAAACTTTCTGAACTGTTTTTCAAACCATTTTTGAGTAAATATTATCGTTTCGATTTAAAAAAAATTATTTCAAATATGGATAAAGGCAGTATACCAATTCCAGATAAAAAAAGCGTTCTTCAGGGTTTTAAAGGTAAAAGTTTTTTAAAAATTGGATATAATCCCAGTTTTTATTATCCTGAAAAATCCTTAAAAGATTTTTTCATTAAGTATTCAAATGATGTAAAAAAAAAGATCATGGTGAATGAAGAGGTTTTGGCGATTGATATTGATAAAAAAACTGTAAGAACAAAAGACAATTTTTTTCATTATGAATTCTTAATAAATTCAATTCCCTTAAAAACATTATTACAAATCATTAAACAGAAAAAGAATTTTCCTCTACATACAAGCTTACTTAATACTTCCACTTTAGTAACAAATGTTGTATTAAAAAGGAAAAGAAAAAATTTTCACTGGGTCTATTTACCAGAAAACAAATTTCCCTTCTATAGAGTAGGCTATTATCCAGGAAAGGAAATTCCTGTTTGCTATCTTGAAAAAACAGTAATTAACAAAACAAAACATAACAAAGCTAATCTGCTAAAAGATACAATAATTACTTTAAAAAAATTAAATTTGATTGAGAATAAAAATGAAATTTTATATTTTGATACAAAAGTGATTCCAATCTCTTACATAATTTTTGATAAAAACTGGAAAAATATAGTACCTCAAACTCTTGAGAAATTAAAAAGTTTTGGGATCTTTTCAATTGGAAGATATGGAGCATGGAATTATACATCAATGAGTGATGATGTGAAATCAGCAATAATTACAGCAAATACAATAAATTCGCTCTATTAAAAAAGAACTTGAAAATATTAAAACCAGATATTAAATCGAGCTTGAATCATCTGTATCTATTTTAACTTTATCAAGAGAAACAAGCTTATCTCCAGATTTAAGATTAAGAACCTTTACACCCTGAGTAGCTCTACCTTGAGATCTGATTTTTGAACTGTGTTGTTTATTTAATATTCCGTGCTCGGAAGATAAAATAATATCATCATTTTCACCCAAGGTGACAAGCCCAATAACTTTTCCCAGTCTTTCATTTAATCTCATATTGATCAATCCTTTTCCACCCCTTTTCTGCAATCTGTAAAGAAATGCATCCGATTTTTTACCAATTCCATTTTCAGTAACTGTTAAAATATACTTTTGATCTCCTATAATTATATCTGCACCAACAAGAAAGTCATTTTTATTCAACTTAATTCCACGCACACCCCTTGCACTTCTACCCATTTCTCTTACATCCCGTTCACTAAATTTTATTGCCTTCCCCAAATTACTGCCCAGTATAATTTCACTATTACCATCAGTAATTTGAGCTTCAAAAAGTAAATCATCTTCATCAACACTTGCAGCTATTATGCCATTGACCCTCGGTCTTGAGAATGCAGTAAGAGATGTCTTTTTCACATATCCTTTTTTTGAAAAGAGAATGATATATTTATCAGGAGAGAACTCTTTAACATTAATTACAGAGCAAACTTTTTCTTTTTCATCTATTCCTATTAGTCTATTCAAAGGCTTTCCTCTTCCAATTGTGTCACCTTCTGGAATATCATAAACTTTCTTCCAAAACATTCTTCCTTTTTGTGTAAAAACAAGAATATAATCGTGTGCAGATGCAACAAAAACACGTGATATAACATCTTCTTCTTTAAGACCAAACCCTCTTTTACCCATTGTTCCTCTATTCTGGTTTTTATATGTACTAAGAGTTGTTCTTTTTATATATCCTTTTTTTGTAAACAATATGACAAAATCTTCATCTTTAATAAGATCTTCAATATTTATATCTTGCAATTCCTGGTCAATAATTATTGTTCTTCTATCATCTTCATACTTTTCGTTTACTTTTATTAATTCATCTTTTATCAAATTTAAAAGCATTCTCTCACTGGATAACAGCTCATTTAAATAATTAATCACTTTTAATAGATCAATATACTCAGCCTCTAATTTGTCAATTTCAAGTCCTGTTAATTTATACAACTGCATATCAAGGATTGCATCTGTTTGCACTAAAGTTAATGGTAATTGATCCATTAAACTTGATCTTGCATTATCCCTGTTTTTTGAACCTCTTATTATTTTTATAACCAGATCTAATTTATCAATAGCGATCTTCAACCCTTCAATTATATGTGCCCTATTTTCAGCCTTCTCTAATTCAAATAAAGATCTTCTCCTAACAATCTCTTTTCTGTGTCCTAGAAAATAATTAAAATATTCTACAAGATTAAACTGCTTTGGTTGTTGATTTACTATTGCAAGAAGATTTATTGAAAATGTAGTTTGTAATTGAGTATATTTAAATAAGCTATTAATAATTACCTCAGGAATATCATCTCTTTTTACTTCAATAACAATTCTCATACCATCTCTATCTGATTCATCACGTAAATCAGAAATTCCTGTGATTCTTTTGTTCTTAACATTTTTTGCAATATTTTCAAGAATCCTTGCCTTATTTGTTTGAAAAGGAATTTCATTGATAATAATCTTTTGCCTGCCTTTTGGATCAGTTTCAATATTGACTTTCGCTCTAACAATAATTGTGCCTCTTCCGCTTTCATAAGCTTTTTGTATTGACTCCTTTCCAAATATGAATCCTCCTGTAGGGAAATCAGGACCATGCAGAATTTCCAACAATTCTTCAACAGATGCATCTCTATTGTCTATATAATAAATAAATGAATCAATTAACTCTTTTATATTATGAGGAGGAATAGATGTTGCCATACCAACTGCAATTCCTGAGCTTCCATTCAAAAGAAGCATTGGTAATAAACTTGGGAAAACCACAGGTTCTGTTAAAGAGCCATCATAATTTTCAATAAAATCTACTGTTTTTTTATCAATATCATTTAATAGCTCTCTTGAAATTTTTTTTAAACGAACTTCAGTATACCTCATCGCAGCAGGAGGATCACCATCGATTGAGCCAAAATTACCCTGTCCATCAACAAGAGGATATCTCAATGAAAAATTCTGTGCCATTCTAACAAGAGTGTCATATACAGCAGTATCTCCATGAGGATGATATTTACCAATAACATCACCAACAATACGAGCAGACTTTTTATATGGTTTATTATAATATGTACCTGTTTGATACAGAGAGAAGAGTGTTCTTCTATGAACAGGTTTAAGCCCATCTCTCATATCCGGAATAGCTCTCCCAATAATAACACTCATAGAGTAATCCAAATAAGATGTCTGCATCTCATTTTCGATTGTAACTTCCTCTATTCTTTCTTTTATTTCATTTTCTTTATCCATATTTTAACCCTCATATGTCAAGATTCTTTACTTTTAGAGCATTTTCAAATATAAACTCTTTTCTTTTATTTGAATCATTACCCATTAAAGTATCAAAAATCACTTCACTTTCAAAAAAATCATTTATTTGAACCTTTAAAAGAGTTCTGTTTTCCGGATCCATTGTTGTTTCCCATAATTGAGATGGGTTCATTTCACCAAGACCTTTATATCTTTGTATATATAACCCCTTTTTTATTTTTTCAAATAAAAAAGAAACAAACTCTTTTTCATCATCAATTTTATATTCATTGTTTCCAATTTCTAAATTATACGGAGGGTTTGGGTAAGTTTTCAATTGTTCATACGCTTTATTAACCTCTGCAAATAAGGGTCCTGTTAGATAATCCCAATCAATAGACTGTTTTAAAACAACTCCATTCAATTCATATTCAATCTCTAAAATATAGGTTGAATACTCTTCATCAAAATTAATTAAAACAGATTTACAACAACCACTTTCTCTTATTTTTTCAGCTATTTCTTCAGCTTTATCTCTATTTTTAAAAGAGGCTTCATCTTTTATCAATTCTATCAATTTCTGTGTTATTATTCTTGGCATACCTCTTTTTGCTATATTTTCAATCAAAACATTTTTTTTATTTATTAACTTAACCAATTTAACTAGTTTTGCATTTTTTAAACCCTCTTCTTTGTTTCCATTTAAAAACACAACTACTTCATCTCCAATAATTTTCAATAAATAATTTTCTAACTCTTTTTCATTTTTTAAGTATTTTCTACTCTTACCTTTTCTCACAAGATAGAGTGGTGGTTGTGCGAGGTATAAATAACCTCTTTCAATTATAGGTCTCATGTGTCTAAACAAGAATGTCATAAATAAGGTTCTTATGTGTGACCCATCCACATCTGCATCAGTCATTATAATAATTTTATGGTACCTTAATTTTTCAACATCAAAATTATCCTTTCCTATTCCTACTCCAAAAGCTGCTATCATTGTTTTTATCTCACTATTTTCAAGCATTTTATGTGTGGTTGCTTTTTCAACATTAAGTATCTTGCCTTTTAAAGGTAAAATAGCTTGAAATCGTCTATCTCTTCCCTGTTTTGCAGATCCACCTGCTGAATCTCCCTCAACAACATACAATTCACTCTCTTCAGGATTTTTCGATTGACAATCTGCTAATTTCCCTGGCAGGGTCGTACTTTCAAGCAAACTTGATTTTCTAACCAGGTCTTTTGCCTTTCTTGATGCTTCTCTTGCTTGAGCAGCAATGCATGCTTTATTAATAATAGAACGTGCAATGTTTATATGTTCTTCAAAATATTCTAGTAATTTCTCATTTACAAAAGATTCAACTATTCCCTTAACTTCAGAATTTCCAAGTTTTGATTTGGTCTGTCCCTCAAACTGAGGATTTTTTAATCTCAATGAAATAATAGCAATAAGACCTTCTCTAACATCATCTCCAGAGAAATTACCCTTAAAATCTTTTTTTAATAAATTATTTGATTGAGCAAAATTATTTATTGTTCTGGTTAAAGCACCCTTAAATCCTGTAAGATGAGTTCCACCTTCAACAGTATTAATGTTATTAACAAAAGATAAAATATTTTCAGCATATGAATTCACATATTGAAAAGCAATCTCAATCTCAACAGTATCTCTTTTTGATTTCAAATATATAACTCTATCATTAATTTTTTCTTTAGTACCTGTTAGATATTTTATATATTCTACAATACCGCCTTTATAAAAAAATGTCTCTTTTTTAGAGGTTCTTTCATCTTTCAGGATTATTGTAATTCCCTGATTTAAAAATGCCAATTCCTTAAGTCTTTTTGCTAATATTTTATAATCACATTCAATTACTTCAAATATATCTTCATCAGGCCAGAATGTAATTTTAGTCCCGTTTTTTTTTGTTTTTCCGATCTTTTTAAACTCTGTTACTGGTTTACCTATTTCAAACTTTTGGAAATAAATAGACCCTTCCTTCTTAATTTCAAGGTCTAGTCTTGATGAAAGTGCATTAACTACTGAAACACCTACTCCATGCAGTCCCCCGGAAACCTTATAAGAATCATCATCAAACTTTCCACCTGCATGTAAAGTAGTCATAACAACCTGAGCTGCTGATTTACCCTCTTTTTTATGAATACCAACTGGAATACCTCTTCCATTGTCAATAACTGTTATTGAATTATCAAAATTAACAGTTACTTCAATTTTATTACAAAAACCTGCCATTGCTTCATCAACCGAATTATCAACTACTTCATAAACGAGATGATGTAACCCCATAGAACCCGTACTACCAATATACATTGCAGGTCTTAGTCTCACAGCTTCAAGCCCTTTTAAAACTTTGATATTATCTGCTGTATAGTTATTGGGTGTAACTGATTCCTTTTTATTCACTTTTTTAATTCTCCTTTTTTATTTCTATAATACGATCAAATCTTAGATTATTGTTGACAGATGTAGCAATAACCTGCATTTCCGGATAATTATCTAACAAAAAATCCACATTTTTATTATCAATTGCTGTATCAAAATCATCAACAAGAAAAACTGGATATTCATTTCTTATTTCATTAAAAAGTTTTATAAAAGAGATATATACCATTAATAAAAAGATCTTTTTTTCACCTGAAGAATAAAATTTTAAATTTTTACCCTTTAAAACAATATTAAAAATATCTAAATGAGGGCCAATTAAAGATTTTCTATAATTTATTTCAAACTCTTTTAAATCTTCTAATTTTTCAAAAAAAGAGTTCTCTGAATGCTCTATATCATTTTTAAAAGATGGCTTATATTCAATATACAAATCATTACAAAAGTTTTCTCTTATCTTAAAATTAAGCTTTTTAATGAATTCTGTTCTTATGTTCACAATTTTTAAACCTAACTCACTTATTATTTTATTCCAACTACTTATTTCCAGTAAATCTTGTTTCGTTTTTAGTAAATAATTTTTCTGCCTTATTGTTTTATTATAACTCAAAATATAGTGTATGTAAAGTGAATTAACACCAAATATGTAATTATTTATCAATCTTCTCAATAAAGGTTTACTATCAATATAAAGATTGTAATTTGATGATGAAAAATAAACAGGATATAAATATTTGTTGATCTCAAATATATTGAGTTTTTTATTATTTAAAAATAAACTAAATTTATTTTTATTAAAAAACCCCATTAAATCATTTTCTCCATAGGTATTCTTTAGATTCATATTTAGTTTAAACTCTGAAGAGTTACTGTTAACAATATCAGATTTTTTTACATTTAAAAAAGATTTTCCAAATCCAAGAGTAAATATTGCTTCTAGTACAGATGTTTTACCAGTACCATTTAACCCAAAAATTAAATTTTTTGTTTCACAAAATAAAAAATTACTCTCTATTTGATTTCGAAACCCTTCAATTCTAATACTATTTATAACCAAATTTGTTATATGTTAAGTGGCATTACAACATAGGTAAAATCTATATTTTGGTCATTTAATGGCTTAAACACAAAAGAACTTTCCTTATCATTCATACATACTTGAATCTCATTAGAATCAACGTGAGTTAAAAAATCTAAAATAAAATTACCATTAAAACTAACCTTAATAGAGTCTCCTTTATAATCAATATCCAGCTCATCATGAGCTTCACCCTTTTCTGGTGTTACTCTTTCAAGGATCAATTTATTCTTTAAAAAATTAAATACAACCTCATTATTTCTCATTTTAAAAATCAAAACTCTTCTTAATGTATTTAAAAATATTTCAGTATTTATTATTGCTTTAAACTCGTTTTTTTCAGGAATAACTGTTTTATAATTTGGAAATTTCTGGTCAATGATCCTGGAGGATAAAATTCTATTTTTATATTTAAAAAAGAGATTGTTTTTATCATAACTAAATTCAATTTCTCCTTCACTACCAATTTTCAGAAGCTCAAGTAAGGTTTTTCTTGATACAATAAACTCTAACATCTCTGAAATATAAGCATCATTAATATAATTTGTATAAGATAATCTATGACCATCGGTTGCTGCCATCTCAAACTTTTTATCAGAAATAGTCATTAAAGCCCCGCCAAGGTTAAATTTTATTTCTGGAGAAATAATATAATAATTCTTATTTATCATTGAATTTAATTTTTCCATAGATATTTTTATTGAATTTAAAAACTCAGATGTAGGTAATTGTGGATAATCTGATGATTGTAATCCCAGTAATTTATATTTAGATGTCTTTTCCTTATTAGTTATAATAATTTGCAAATCATTATTTTCAGAGATTTCCACAATTCCTTCTGGCATTTTTGAAATAATGTCATAAAAATCTCTGCCATTTACAGTAAATGTTCCTGCTTCCTTTACATCCAATGAAATTGTTGATAATAAACCTATCTCAAGGTCAGTTGCAACCAATTCCAGCAAACCATTTTCTGTAGCTGTTATTTTTATATTCTGTAAAATATCCATTAAGCTTTTCTTTTCAAATATACCCTGAAATAATTTTAACTCATTCGAAAAAAAGGATTTTTCCACAAAAATTTTCATAATTAACCTACCTAATTATATTATTTTATTATACTAACATATATATATATTAAATAAAAGTATTGCCTGTTAAAAAGTGGAAAAGTTAAGTAAATTAAAGTTACTAAAGCTTTTTTTAAAATAATATATCGTGGAAATAGTCTTAATATTATTAAAAACATTATTCTTTAAAAAATTTAATCAAATAATCTATTTTATCTGCAAATTCTTGATCGTTTTTTGTTTTCTCCTCAATTTTATTTATTGAATAGAGAATCGTAGTATGGTGTTTACCTCCAAATTTTTCTCCAATTTCAGTAAGGGAATTCTTTGTTAATTTTTTACATATATAAATTGCTATTTGCCTTGGATATGCAATTTTTTTTAGGTTGCTTTTTGATCTTAGCTCTTTAGGTTTTAAGTCGAATTTTTTAGCAACATATTCCTGAATTCTTTCAATTGTAATTATTTTCTTTTTTATTGATATATATGGTTTTAATGCCTCTTTTGCAAAATCTAATGTGATCTTATTTCCTTTTTTATCAGAATATTTTAAATTAGCGTAACCAATCAATCTATTTAAAGCTCCTTCAAGCTTTCGTATATTATCTTTTATAGAGGAAGCAATAAAGTAGAGTACTTCTTCCGTTATTTCAAAATCATTTTTGAATAAATTCCTTCTTTCATCAATTTTCTTTTTTAGGATTATTATCCTTCCTTCAAGATCATAAGGAAGAATATCAACAACACCTCCCCATTCAAAACGTGACTTAATTCTATCCTGTAGGTCCGGGATGTTATCAGGGTGTTTATCAGAACATATAACTATCTGTTTTTCATTTTGAATCAATTTATTAAAAATGTAATAAAATTGTTCACTTGTGCCACCCCACTTTGTTATATATTGTATATCATCTATTAGTAATACATCTACTGAAGTATATTTTTTTAGAAATTCCGACCTTTTATTAAATCTTGAATACTCTACATATTCATTCATTAAATCACTACTTGTTAAATAAATAACACTCATATTTTTTTTTGTTTCTACAATTTTATTACCAATCGCATATAAAAGGTGAGTTTTCCCTAAACCAACGTCACTGTAAATATAAAGTGGATTATAAGATTTTGCAGGGAATTCAGATACACTATATGCAAATGAATAAGCAATTCTATTTGCGTCAAGTTGAGCAAATGAATCAAAAGTGTATTTTTTTTGTAGGTTGGAACTGTAAATATTGTTATATTTTAACTTATTTTTGTTTAATGAGCTTGATATAGTTTCATCATCATCTTCTTCATAAAAAGGGATTAATTTAAATGTGAGGTTAAGCTCTTTTTTTGTAAATGTGTTTATTTTTTTTGAAAGATTTTTTTTTATCCAGGATGTTTTCTTTTCATCTGGGGAGCCGACAAGGATAATCTTATTCATTGTTTTTATAAAGGTTAATGGCTTCACCCATTTATCATAAGTGGGTTTATCTAAAACAGTTTTTAGATAAGTTTTTATTTTATTAAAATTTTCCATCTTCTTTATTTTCCACAAAAATATTAACAGCTGTGGAAAATTTATTTATTTTAACATTCTTTCTTATTAACTAATAACTTTGATTCTATATTAAAAAAAAGAAAAAACAATGTCAAGGCTTTAAATCATAAATTAAAAAATAATTTTATTTAATTTAAATTTATAATCCTCCATAAATCATTTCAACACTTCGCAGCAAATTAATTCAGTTGGTATATATTTTTCTTCATACTTTTCTGTATATTTTAATTCGCCCAATCTATATTGATTATATATTTTAATAAGACTATTTAAATATTCAATTCCTTCTATCTTTGTTCTTTCCAGCTTTCTCAAATCTCTAATTGCTTCATCGGGTATTCCTCTGTTTAAAGCTTTATTAATTTTTTCAATCAACATTAAGTCTTCGTCATTATTAATTTCTTTCCTGAAACTAATAAGTTTCTTAATGGCTTTCACAACAACCGGGTCTTTTTTATAATCAGAATTAAGATTCTTCTGGTAATCTTTCTTAAAACAATCTTCAAGTTTCCCTAAACACTTATAAATTAGCTGTTTATCTGTTTTGGACAAGTCTAAATATTTTTCATCTCTCAGGCATTTGATCTCTGACATTATTTTTCCTGTATCTGAAATAACTTTACCTTCTTTGTTCACAATATAAAGATTGTTTACCTCACCTTTCCTGAAATAAGCAAAAACTCCTTCGTGTTTATTGTTCTTTTTACAGCTTCTTGTACCTAATTGTAAATTCTTAATATAATTCAAATACTCTGCCTGTTCTCTCTCTAAAGTTTCAATGATCAACTCAGCTTCATCAAAATTAAATTCCTCTTCATTTATTTCTTCTTCTAACTTTTCAATATCCTTCTGCTCATAAATAGCATATAAAGATTCTTCGTTTAATCTTTCCGATTCATCTAATATTTTATGGTCCTCACCAATATTATCATGGATTTCCTGAATTCTTCGAGACACTCTTTCCTTTAATGAAATTTTTTTTTCTATCTTTTTATGAGGAAGGAAATTATACACTCTTATAAGATCATATTCCGAACCAATTCTATCTATTCTACCGATTCTTTGAATTAAAAGCACTGGATTCCAATGCAAATCGTAATTTACCACAATTCCACAATCTTGAAGATTCAAGCCGGTGCTAAATACATCAGTAGACACAACCACATCGATTGGATTTTCTTTATCTTTCAACATATATTCATTAGCTTTAGGAGAAAATCTTCTAATTATTGATATTGTATCTTTAACCTTAGAAGTCACAAAACACAAGTTATCAACTTCCCCTTCTAGTCTTTTATGAATGTACTTAACTGTATCTGCATATTCAGAAAAAATCAAAACTTTCTCTTGTTTATGTTTATTCAATATCTTGGTAAGTTCATCAAATTTTTTATCACAACTTTCCGGAACATTCTTTAAATATTTTGATATATCTTTTAATATATCAATGTCATTTGTTAGATCCTGTTTTAATTCCTCTATTTTAAAGTCATCTGCTTGATACTTTTTTGAAACTTCTTTTAGTTCCTCTAATGCGTCAACGATATCGACGTTTTCACTATAAATTATATCCTGTGCTTCTTCGCCAGCAGGAATAATATTTTCTTCTAAACTTTCAAGAAATCTTCTATGAATTCTCAATAACCTTCTTATTGTTTCAGAAAAAGCAAAAATACTGCTTTCCAGTCTTTTATATAACATAACTTTATGCAATCCTTTAAGCAGTCCGGTTATTTTTCTCAGGTTTGAATAAATATCTTCACTTTTCTTTTCTTCTTTAATATAGGGCCACAAATTGTATTTGGCATAACTCAGTTTCCTCAATGCCCCTTCTATCTTTTTAAAGAGATTGTTATAGGTCTCATCAATATTATAGGAAACAGTTGTCAGTTTTCTTTTAGGAAATTGAATGGGTTCATCTTCAATAGATTGATAAAGTTTCTTAATATGCTGCCTTGTTCTTCTAATTAATAACTTGCTTAGTAAATCTTGAATTTTGGTTTCGTGTATTTCTGCTTTATTAAAAAATTCTTTAAGAGAACCGCCTGCAACTTGATAATCATTCGAGCCTTCCTGGTTAAAGAGCCTTATTTGATTGTAAATATTCCAGATAGAGGTATTTTGGGGAGTAGCAGTTACGAGTATTACTTTTTTACCTGCTAAAAATGGATGGATTTCGTAATATCTTTTACTATCTGCATTTCTAAAATAATGGCTTTCATCAATTAATACAACTTCTCTATCTCGATAAGTCCACAATTCGCTCTCCTGATTAAATACTCCTTTATATAAACTACCATGGGAAATTGATTTTATATCAATTTTAAATCGTTCTCCAAATTCATCCCACATTTTTTTTATACGAGGTGGACAAATAACAACCGCACTTTTACCCAGCTGTTTTATTAATGCTGCTCCAATAAAGGTCTTCCCAAGTCCTACAACATCACAGACAAAAACACCATTATATCGATTCAGGATTTCATAGGCCTGCATTACAGCTATTTTTTGAAACCGGTATAACTTTGGCATTCCTTTCCAGTCCCAAAGCACGTGAGAGCGATATTTTATTTTGGATTGAACGAGATTGTAAAGAGTTAACATATAAATATCATACGGATTAGCATATTTTAAAGCCCAGCTTTCATCGATTGAGCTTAGAAGTTCCTTTTTAAACGGTTCAGATTCCTCCCAGATTTCTTTAAACCAATTATCGAGTTCTTTAAAATTTTCATTCCCCCGAACTATAACATTCAGTTCTGTGCTGTGTTTAAATCCTGATAAGGTCAGATTACTACTGCCTACAACAGCTATTCCTTCACTCCTTGTTTGTTCTGCCGCTTCTTTTTTATACTTAAATATATATGCTTTTGAATGAAGGCGCTGCTTAGTATATAATTTGACCTTAACTTTTCCTGACGCAATTAAATCTTTAAGCGATAAAAGCATATTTTCATTTTCCTCGGATTGCTCCAACCCTCCGATATTGTTACCTATCTTAGTTTTTAAAGTGTGAATAATCTTTTTTTTCTCTGCTGGTTTTTGATATTTCAGCCTTTCTGCAGCCTCCTCAAGTTCATTTCTCCTTGCCACACCTTCTGCGATTTCTTCAAGGGTTTTTGTGTCAGATACACTGCCAATAATTAACTTGAGTTCTTTCAGATGAGAAATATTGCCAATAATTTCATTAAACCCGGATAAAAATAAATAACCCACAGCAAATTTAGCCTCTTCTGTTGCTTTTAAAACAGAATTTATTTCATCCTTCAAGAAACTTCGTCTATTATCTATAATATCCGAATATTGTGGCATTTTTACTCTCCCTCATTTTTCTTTTTTAATTTCTCTTCAATCACTTTAGCTAATTTAGGATATCTTCTGAAGTACCAATCTTCAACCTCTTTTATATCCTCTTCATTCAGATTATACATCTCATAGACAATTTTATCTATCTCAATCTGCTCATTGGTCATATAATCATATTTAGGATTTTGTTTTTGATGGTTGGTTATACAAGATACTAATTTAGTTAATTTATTTTTATAATTTTCAGGAATATGAAAAATTATTGGAATTTTTTTAACTCCTTCGACTTGTGAATGAACGGTACTATTTATGAAATTCTTAATAAGATATTTTGAAATCTTATTTGCCAATAAACTTATTGAAGAAAAAGTGTCTTTTGTGAAGATACTCATACCCATTTCATCGAAAATTATTCCGTTTAATATTCTAAAAGTAGGAGCGTAAAAGCCTGTGTCAGAAAAGCTTACACCTTTGCTGAAATAATATTTTTTATTTTTAAAAAGTGTAGTTAACGTTTTTTCATGTTTTTTTGAATAAACTGCAATCCCTTTACTTCTGAGTTTCTCCGCAATTGTTAATGTCTTCATTCTTCTCAATGCGTTTTCTGACCAATCGATAAAGTATGGAGTGAGTACATGATAGTTTGGAAGCCATCCTTCTTCAACACTAGATGCTCCCCCCTTTTCATAAGGAACAAAGTACCTGCTGCTAAAATATCGATATTTATGTTTTTTGTCATCTGGATTTATGCAGATTCCATTTTCTATTATATCTAATCTGAGTTTTTCATCTATTCTGATTTTCTCAAGTTCTTCTTCTTTTAAGACTAAGCTTAAATCTATTTCTTTATAACTCCCTCTTGTTCCTGGAAGTTGTCTTAAATAATACTCATTGTCACCAGTGCACAATCCCTGTTTTACTTTTGCGATATCTCCCAATTTCACCAGTTCAATCTCTTTATCATTAAAATCGACCTTAATAACAGGTGGTTTCTTAAATATATCCACATTTGTTGTATCATTCATTAGTTTAAATAGTTTGGGCGATGCAATAAAGAAGGATAGATTAGAAAACTTCTTTATAATTTTTTGCCTGTAAGCATAAATAGCCATTTCTCTATCTGAAAATATGGTATAACTATCTTTTGTCTCATCAAAACTACCTTCTTCCATCAGCATATCAAAACCAGCTTCCAGATCACCCTTTTTTATATCAAGATTGTGAAAATCCGCTGCTATAATAAAATTATCTTTAAGTTTATCAATAGCACTTTTCTTAAACAAGTAAATTCCCGTATTTACTGTTGCCTTAAAGGTTCTCATTGGCACAGATATAAGATACTGGGTTTCAGTTTCTTCAAAGAGTTTTTTGCGTAACTTGTAATGTGTTCTGATAGTTTGCCAGGTATCGCTCATAATGTAGCAAAGTGTACCACCAGGTTTTAAAATATTCATTCCAAGTGCAGCAAAGACCCCGTAACTATCTTTACTACCAAGAGCAAATTCATCTTGATAAACTGCTTTATCAACAGCAACACCATATGGGGGATTTGCGATGACGATATCAAAACCTTCTTTTATACCCATTACTTCAAAGAAATCAAGGTTCCAGTTGAAAGCATCTATTTCCTGAGTGATTTTTATTTTTTCAATTTTTTCTTCAAGATTAGATATTCTTTGTCCAATATTTTCTTTCTGAAATTCTTCTTTTTTAATTTCTTTTTCTGACTTCTCAAATAAGTCTCTCTGGGCACCTATTGACTTTAAATCCTGTTTATACGCATTTTTTATACTTTCAAGATGCCATATAGCTATGGCACACTTTGTTTTATTTATTTTTTCTTTTAAAACCAGTTTCTTAGCTTCAGTGACTGTTTCTGAATATTGGTCCTTTAGGCCTTTATATTTTTCAATCAATTCTATTATTTTCTGGTCACGCAGGTTTGGTGTTTTTAAATCAAACTTGAAGCCACATACTTTTGATACCAGGCTGTCTCCCTTAATGATCTTGAAGTCAAGATTAATTAAAGGTGGAATGTCTTTAATTTCTTCTGCATCAAGATCAACTATCAAGGACAACCAGAGTCTTAACCGTGCAAGATGGACTGCTCTTTCCTGAATATCAACCCCGTAAATACAATCCTCAATGAGCTTTTTTCTTAAACTGAATTTATTTTCATTTTTTCCAAGTTTTTCATTTAACTTTGCTATTATTTCTACCAATTTATTGAGAATGGCAACAGAGAAAGCTCCAGAGCCTACTCCAGGGTCAACAATTCTTAAATTAAGTAATTTTTCTTTAATTAGATTTAGATTATTAATTCTATCTAAAGATGAATCAAATATTAACTTTTTCAGGTTATCTTTCGGGATTTTCGGCAATTCATTGGTCAAATAATTGAGCAGAGATTGTTTTACCATAAATGACACAATAAAGCGTGGTGTATAATAACTACCGGATCCTCGCCGTGCATCAGGGACATCTTTATATTTTTCTGATTCTATGGATAGAATCAGTTCTTCAAATATCTTTCCCAGCATCTCAGGGTCTATTGCCACTTCTTCTTCAAATTCTGTATCTTCTCTAATCGTGAAATTGAACCGTTCTAAAAGGTCATCAAAAATATCTTTAAAAGATTCATTTGGAATAGATATTTTCTTTTCAATTTCCTTGAACTCAAAAAGTCCGCCATTCAAAAATGGTATATTTTCAAACTCAGAATACTCATAGTCTTTGATTGAAAGTTTCTTAAAGAGGGGGACAAGAAAATCTTTATAATACTCTTTTTTATTTGATTTGAAATTATTATAAAGAAATTTATAATCATTATTAAGCCATCTTTTTTTTTGTATAAAATATAAAAACAAAAGGCGGTTTATAATTTCCTGAGTTAAATGGTCAGCAACTTCATCTGATAACCTATTATTTCTTTGGACGGTATTTCTTAATTTCTTATATTTTTCTACAAATTCTTTATAAAACTCTTTAGAAACTGCTTCAACATCAAATGCTTCTTCGCAATTTGTCATTAGATTAAATGTTGACATACCATCATCTGCGTATATCTTTGATAATCTTTCTGCAGCAGTTCTGAGTCTGTCAGTTTTTCCAACGGTAATTCTCCTTAAACCCCTGGCCATTTTATACTTGCCTTTACCAACATATTTAGTGTTAATAAAATGAGCTTCATCACCATCCTTGTTGGTAAAAATTATAACGTTAGCAGGATAATAATCTGAGATTCTTTTAACAACCGGAAGTTCTATGCCCTTTAAAAGTGTTTCAATTTCGCAAAATAGAACCTTAAAGTCATTTTTTTCTGCAATTATCTTAATAGAAATTACATTCTTTTTAATGCTTTCAGGAAACTCAATAAGTGCTACCCTATCTGAAAAATCATAGTTAAGTTTATTTATAAATAGATTTCTCATTATGTCAACATTGACACCTTTATCACGTACCTGGTCAAGAACAGGGAGAATTTCTGTTTTCCAGTCTATTATCATAATAATATCTCCTTAAAATTTTGAAGATCAATTGGTTTACCTTTTTTTAGGAAAAAAGAGTTTGCTGAGTGGTTAAATACCAATGGGATTTTGTTTCTGCTTACCAATTGATTAAAAAGATTTTCAAGATTTCCACCCCTGTTTATGAAAATAAAAAGATTATGCTCTGCAATATCGGCAATTGTTTCGTTCCTTTTTATAGAATTACTTGATGTAACTCTTGCCATTTCTAACAACAAAGAAACAATCAATAATCTTTTTTCATTAAATGCTTTTGTAAGGTATTTATATATCGATTGATTTTTAATACCCTTGGAAGTAAAAAGGATTGTTTCTTTATCTGCTGATAATAATTTTTTTAAGATTCTTCTTTCAAAAGGTGAATGCCAGCCGCTTATAAAAGTATAAGGTAATTCACTTGATGATAACAAAAATTTCTCTGCTGGAATGATTATATTTAATGGTATTGCTCTTGAAACAAAAATACCAATTTTTTTCTTTTGTAAAATTTTTTTATTTCCCGAAAAGAAAATCTGTTCATTGTTCATATAATCATTATTATATTTAAACATGTTTTTTATATTTGTATTTATTATACCACAGTACTAAATATAAAGAAGCCAAACAGTTTGGGTTCAGTTCTGGAATTTGGAATTTTTATAAACTTCTTTCAATATGTTTTTTCATTTAATTTTTTTACTTCTTTTTTTTGATATTGTGCCTGAACATGTAAAAGAACGTTGTTTCATCTTGATCCATTTCCCTTCATCAATACCAATTAAATTACTGCAATGACATCTATATTCATTCCCATTTTGAATACTATAATCTTTAAT
>JAUWNT010000036.1 GCA_030612495.1 Candidatus Aminicenantota bacterium | reverse complement strand
AAAGCAGAAATAACAGGTACAGCTAATATCATTCCAATAACTCCCCATATCCAACCCCAGAAAATTAAGGAGATAAGAATAACTATAGGTGATAAATTTAACCTCACACCCATTATTTTTGGTTCAAGAACATTTCCTATTATCATTTGAGTTAAAATCAAGGCCCCTGCAATAATCAGCATTCTTATTGAAAAACCATATTTGATTAATCCTATAATTATAGGAAATGATGTTGCTACAATAGAGCCAAAATTTGGAATAAAATTTAGAATAAAAATCAATAAACCAGAAAAAATCACAAAATCCACACCTCCAACCCATATAATCAATGCACTAATAATTCCAGTTAATAAACTTATAAATGTTTTCATTAAAAGATAATGCTGTACTTGATTTTCAATTGAATTTACAATAAAAATCATCTTATCTGCTCTTTTATCATTAAATGCTCTATATACTCTCCCTGTTAGTACATTTCTGCCAGAGAGCATAAAAACCAAAAATATAATAACTAATATCAAATTCCCAACAAATGCAGCAAAAGAACCAAAAGCTGTGGATACAAACGATGTTATTGTATTTACTGATTTTGTCCAATCAAAATTATTCAAATAATCATTTACATCACTTAAAGGTATCCTTAACTGCGCAGAAAGACCTTTTAACAACTCAGTAATACGATTACTGTATATGGGGAATTTATTTATAAAAGAAGTTATCCCAGTAAAAATCAATAGTCCAAAAAAATAAAAAACTATAAATATAAATATCAATAAAAAAATCAATATAATGGCTTTTGGAAATTTTAAAAATAGTAATTTTTTTACAACTCCATTAAATAAAAAATATAATAAAAGTGACATACACAATGGAACAAAAATAGTTTTAAGCTCCTTCAAAATCAAAACAAAAATTACAGAAGCTATAAAACCCAAAAAAAACTTTATATAAAAGAGATCTTTATTTTCGTTAATCATAGCTTCTTACTTTTTCATCTACTACAATAGATTTTATTTTTTTAAATAGAATAAGATCTGATTTAATTTTATATTCAAAACGATATTTTATACTGCCTTTTTTCCTATCAATAGTCACCTCAACAACACCTTGATTTTTGTCAAATACAACAGACTTGTGTTTCAACAAGATATCTATAATAGCTTGTTCACCTTTTTCTGATGTAAAACCAGCGCCTCTTAAAACCCCCATTTCATCAAATACTTCATTTTTGATTTGAGATTGCATATATTTCGCACCTATTAATTTTACTGCAACAAACCCTCCATATACAATCAATAATAAAAAAATGAATCCGCCAAATGTAATTTTTCCACTATTTTTCATCTCTTTGAACCTCCTTATATTTATCAATTAAATACAATTCAGATCACCTTAAAATTCTTTTTGAAAAACCTTATAATTTCGAAATTCATCTGATACCTTAATAAAAACAATTTTTTGTGAATCTTGATTTCTCAGATCAAATTCATATTCCTCAGATCTTGAATCATTTATCATATCCTTTGGAAATAGAGGTGACCACACACTCCCATTAATAGAATAACACACCTCAGAAATGATAGAAGTTTTATCAAAAACTTTAAAACTTACTCTCCTGTTTTTTATTATAAAATCACTTAATACTGGAGCGGTTGAATCAATGACAAATGGTTGAGATATCCTTGTATATGATTTTGATTGTGATTGTGGGTTAGCAAGGCTATCATCTGCAATAATTTTTGCCGAATATTTTCCATCCTCAAATAATTCAGTCCAGATCTTTATTTTTTTTTCAGTTATATCTTTTTTGAAAATAATCCAATTTTTGTCCATAACCCTTTTTATAAAAATCCTATATTTTAATAGATCATTATTTGGATCATTTGCTTCCCATCCAATATTTAGATACTTTTCATTTTTTAATATTCTCTTGTCTTTATTATCATTAATTTTTATCCGATCAGGCTTACTGATTTCTATCTTTTCTATAACAGGTTTTAAATTTACCTGGACATAAAACAATCTAAAATTCTTTAAGAATGGGCTTTTAGCCATATTTGATGAGTTCAGTAAAACCTTCACTTGAAAGTATCTATATCCAGAAATATTCAAGTCCGAATTTTCTTTATCAATAAATGGGGGTGACCATTCAGACCATGTTTTATCAGGTATATTAGAATTCCCTGCTCTCACAAAAAAGGAAATCGCTGAATTATTTTGTGTTAAACTATCCCAGTAAATCCTTCCCAATCTTGATTTTACTTTTAAATCGAATATTTGTGAAAGATATGTGCCTTTCGAATTTAACTTATCTTTAATTTTTATTACAGATGATGAATTATTGCTTATTAATGTAAATCCATTCCCATTTCCCTTAATTTTGAATAATTGAGCTGATTCACTCTCAAATATTAAATTAAAACTTCTATCTTTTTTTATCTTATACAACCTTCCAGAATTTCCAGTTGCTACAATCACTCCATCATCTCTTTTATCATAAGAAATTGAATATATATATTCTTTTTCAGATGACCATATTTTTTCAACTATCCCATTTGTATGTATACAATATAAAGCACTTTTTTCATTATTTACTTTTTTGGTTGTTTTATCTTTTTTATTATTAAAAAAGGGTTCAACCTTCTTTATATTTATTTCTTTATAAGAACTTACCCCTCTTGTAGCAGAAAAGAAAATATTCCCCTCCATATCTTCACAAATTCCTTTTATCTCTTCAAAAGGAGAATCAAATAATACCTTAACCTTTCTATTATTGATTTTATATACGATCCCCCTATCTCCACTTCCAGCTAGTATTGAATTGTCTTTTGTAATAAAAAGCGTAACAATATGAGAATCCTCTGCTGCAAAAATTTTATATCCATCTCCATGGCCTTTTATTTCGTACACACCTCCACCATTACCTACTGCACAAATAATATTTCCCTCTTTATCTTCTTTCATATCCCATATAAACTTTTCATCAGGATTAAAAAATTCAACAACCTTCTTGTCTTTTCCTATTTTATAAATTTTTCCGCTCGGAGAAGTTCCTGCATACACTTCTCCATTACTCTTAACTAAAAGACCATATACATCAAGCTGATCTGACTTAAAAATTTCTTTAACTTCACCTGTTTCTATCACTATTTTATAAACTCCTGCACTATGCCCTACTCCAACAAAAATTTCTTTTTTATTTATGAAATCAAGTGACAGATAGTACTCTCTCTCTGGTCCCTTTATGATTTTTATCTCAGGCCCAATAAACAGCCTGCCTCTATTATCAATACTTGTTCCTCTAAAATTTCCTTCCTGAAAATCTTTATAACTTTTTACTTCTATTTTCTTTACTTGAACAGGATATAACCTACAAATAAAATATGTGAACAATAATAAAACAAAAAGAACAATCCTCGTTTTTCTCATGTTACCTCTCTTTAATTTTCAACTTAAATAGTTTTTTCCCTCTCACAACAGCTGGAATTACCATTTGATATTCCATCAATGTAGAATATTTCATTTCTGATTGAACATTTGAAGAAGAGTTAAAAATAAATACATTTTTTAAACTCTGTGGGAGGTTTGAGTATTCATACCCTTTAATGAACAAACTTTTAACTGGAGCCAATATTTTAAAATAGACTCTATTGTTCTTCCTAAGGTTATTAATCGCTCTTACTAAAGAACTCAATTTAATGGGAAAATATGAAGATTTGATATTTTTTGATTCAAAACTTGCCATCTCATTTTTATCTGCTACCATTAGATAAAAATCTGAGCCTGGCTTTAGTTTTGGAACTTTTACATTTATGTTCTTCACAGTCCTATTTCCTCTTTCATTTTTAAAAATAATTTTAACACTTATAATTTCACCAGGGGAAAAGGAATTCTTATTAATGATTACATTTTCAATATTTGTTCTTCTTACTGTCTCAGAGCTACTTATTTCAAAATCTATTTTTTGAATTTTTATCCTTTTCTCTCTATTATTCATAAGAAAAAAATTTATAGCAAGTATTAAATTTGTAAATTCATCAGAAGAATTCAGGCCACTAAAAAGGTCATCTAAGATAATATTCTTTTCGTCTTCTATAAATATTTTCCCCTTTACTCTTAATGACTGGAAACCATATTGCTGATATTCAGATGAAAGTATATTCATTAATGAAATTGCAGCAAGAGAAGGAGTTAAAAGGGGATGACTTACTATCTTAATATCAAATTTTCTATTTCTGTTCTTCAGAAAAACCTTCATTGGAATCATATAAGGTTTTCCACCCAATTCTCCCTGAACACCTGAAAACCTATCCTGAACCACAGTTCCTATCATATTTCTTGAAGCTGTAAGTTTAAATCCACTTTGATAAGATGGAACAACTGAAATTATCTCTGCTTTATGTAAAGGAAAGTCAACTGTACCTAAATTAAAAAAAGGATGCCCGAATAAATATATCTTTTTACCATCAACATAACTAACTGTACCTGAAGCAGAATATTCAAAATCACCTTTTATTAGAGGGATTGAAACAGCATCTCCCTCTGATATTTTAAACAAATTATTGTTAATAGAATTTTTTTTTATGTTTTTAGAAAATTCAATATTATTTAAAGGAGTAAACATGGGCTTCAGATAGGAAAGTGTTAAAGGATTCATCCCCTTACTTGTTGAAATAAGCTTTATAGGTAAAATACTCTTAACATGGGAAAAATTCATTCTTTTTATCAATTCTTCTTGAATTAAATGTGCAACATTTTTTATACTTTTTTTATCAAATTCAAGCTTAATATCTGAAATATCTATAAAATATGCCTGATTATTATAATCTGAAGTCTTTATAATATCTTCAATTGGGGTAACTCCTGCAATTGGTTTCTTCGAAAAGCTAAACCCATAAGATACAGCTCCTATTATTTTTCCATTAATATACAAAGGGCTGCCACTCATACCTTCTAAAATCCCTCCTCCTTCAAGAACTGGAGATTTGATTTCAACAATTATCAAAGTTTTGTCAGGTACAAACTTTTCAACAAATCCTAGCACCTCAAATTCAAAAACCTCAATTTTTGTATTTTTAAATATAGTCTTGCCTTCACCCTTCATTCCAGGCCGTATTTCAGACAATTTCATTATTTCAGGATATGAACTTTTCACACAAAAACAAATAATAAATAATAAAAAGATTAATTTTTTTTTCATTTCAACCCCAAATAAGAACTTATTTTATTCATAAAACCATCATATTGAAAAGGTTTAGATATTACTTCACATATACCTGGCTCTTTAAAAGGACTCTCGTAAAACTCATTTTCTCCAGTTAGCATTATAATCGGGATTTTATTATTTATTTTTTTTATTTTTTTAATCATATTCTCTGATTTGAAATTTTTTAGATTCCTGTCCAATAATATTAAATCATAATTATGTTTTGATATTAATTCTAAAGCATCATCTCGATTTTCAGCTTTATCACACTCAATGTTCTTGAATTCAAGGAAATCATAAACCAAATCTCTTATGAACTCTTCATCATCTACAATTAATACTTTTTTCTTTTCCATTTATTGTTAATATTAATAAAAATCAATAAATAAAGCAAGGGTAAAGGGTAAAAGTATATAAATTATTTATAAAAAACAATCTTAAAAGTAGCACCTTTTTTTGAATCTAAAATAAATATCTCTCCATTTAGAGAATTTACAATCTTTTTAACGATTGCAAGCCCCATACCCGTTCCTTTATCCCTGGTTGTAAAAAACGGATACCAAACATTTTCTATATTCTTCTTATCAATACCTTTTCCATTATCTTTTAAAATTATTTCTAAATTGTTTTCATCATAAAAAGCAACCTCAATCCTATTAGCCCCTGCTTCCCTGGAATTCTTTAAAAGATTTGAGAATATTGAAGTTATGAGAGTCTTTTCAAAACAAATAAAAATTTCTTTTTCAGAGATTTCAATTTCAAGCTCATTTTCACAGGCAAGTTTACTCAATAATTCGTACAGATTAACCTTTTTTTGTTTCTCTACTTTAATTGGTTTTGAAAAACTCAAGAAACTCTCCATCATGCTTGATAGAAATCGTATTTCATTATTCACTTTACCCAACTTTTCTCCTTTAGATTTCATTGTTTTTGTATATCCATAAATAACACCTAGGGAATTTCTAACCTCGTGTGCAAGAAATGCAGTCATCTCTCCAAGCATTATGAAATTCTTATTCCTTCTTTCTATCTCTCCCCTCATTTTCTCATCAGTGATATCCTTTACTAAAATTAAATTCCCAGTATCTCCTATAGGGATCAAGTCTATCTTAAACACTTTACTATTATCAACTATTTGCGAGGATATCCTTTGACCCTCTTTTACTTTTATAAAACTCAGAATTTCAGGAAATTTTTTTAATATATTCTCCAGGCTGTTATTTTTTGCATTAGCATAACTTTGAGAAAATATTACTTCTGCTACTGAATTAAACATCTCAATCCTATCGGATTTATTCACAAATATTATACCAGTGTTGATTTTATTTATAATGATTTCATTTAGCTTTTCTTCTTTAACTACTTTCTCCTGCTGCTTTTCAATAATATCCTTTAGTTCTATTTCGCTATCCTTTAATTCCTTTAGATAATTATGAAGTGGAGATATGCTTTTTATCTTGACATCATTTTTAACTTTTTTTATCAAAAAAAGCAAATAAAATCCTGTAAAAACAAAAAAAGCACCAATAACAATCAAAAAGCCAAGGAAGATGCTTTTTAGGTTTTTTATAATCTTAAGAGAAGATGAATCAATATTTTTTTCAAAAACTATACTCTTCTTATCACCTTTTAGAGCTTTAATAATATAAATCAAGCCTTGCTTAATTCCAGATGTAGATTTTGCAATTTTTAAATTTGAATAAATCGAAATGCGATCAAAATATCCTTTCTCTCTCATTTTATTTATATTTGATTTAAACTTCTCAACAAACAAATCTGACATTAAATCACACTTTGTCTTAATCTCAATAATCTCTTTGCCTTCCATTTCCTTTAATATAGAATAAATATTCTCAAAAATAAATATTAATAAAATTTGAATTATTAAAATAAATATTAAACTGTTTTTTTTCATTTAATTTCCCATTTTATCCATCATAAGTATTAACGTAAAACAGATTGGATAAACCTCAAAACACAATCTCCCCAAAAAACAGAAACATAGGCCCCTAAACCAAGAAAAGTACCAAATGGTAATTTGGTCTTTAAATCCTTACCTTTGAATATAATAAATATAAATCCAATAATTACACCAGATAAAGAGGCTAATAAAAGTGCAATTAACAATTTATTTACACCCAAAAATGCACCTAAAAGAATCATCATCTTTACATCTCCAAAACCGAGGCCTTCGATCTTTCGAACCTTTAGATAAAAGAAATATAAAAGTGTAAAAACCAAAGCTGAGCCAAAAGCAGAAATAAATGCATCTTTATATGTAATTAAAGGGTTAAAAAATGAATATATTAGGAAGAGAACACCCCCACCAATTGTAAGTTCATCTGGAAGAATCATGTGTTTGAAATCAATTATTGCAAGAACAACCATTATGCACAAAAACATAATTGTAAAAAGAGTATAAATCGGAGAGATTGAGAAGTAAAAAGAATATGAAATCCAGAAAGTAAAAGCAGTAAATATTTCCACCAAAGGATATTGTAATGATATTTTTGCTTTACAACCTCTACATTTTCCTCTTAAAATAATAAAACTTATAACTGGAATATTGTCATAAAATTTTATAGGTTTCTTGCATTTAGGACAATAAGAGCGCGGTTTAACTATACTTTTTCCAATAGGCATCCTGTAAATCAGAACATTTAAAAAACTACCTATAATAAGTCCGAGTAATATTAAGAAAACTTCTTCCATCTAAATACCTTCTTTGCTTTAATTTTACCTGTTTTAAAATCATATATATAATCATCACCATTAAAATCTTTAGGAATTATATATAAAATTCCTTTTCTCTTCAATGCTTCTAAATTATATGGCCTTTTTTTAAATCTTTGGTTAAAGAGTTCCACTTTTTTTTCAAGGTTATTCTTATCAATTTCAAACTTAATTTGATAAAGATGATTTAATGCGGAATTTTTTTCCAGTTTATTTTTTGCACCTCTTTCTATCTCCAACCACATTTTAAAAGCATATGTTAAATTATCTTCCATATAAACAGTGTGTGCTTGCCATCTCTTTACAAATGAAGGAGCACCCGGTTTCCCAGCAGCTTTTCTATAATATTTTTCCGCTAGTTTATAATCTTTAAGATATTTAAATGCATAATATCCTGATTCAAAATCAAAATCCCATTCATTGTTCAAATTTTTTGATGCCTTTTGAAGAAGCCTTATCGCCATTTTATAATCATTCAACTCCAATGCCATTATCCAGGAACCAACATAATATGGAGCTTTATATTCTGGATTTAGATCAGTTATTATATTATAAATGTCTTCAACGTATTCAAATCTGTTCATCAAACTGTAATTAGAATAAAACTGAATAGACCATATAAAAATCATATCAGCTACAAAATTTTTAAAACCAAAAGATAATATCTCTAAAGTTTTTCCCTTAGGTAAAGTAACAAAAATATTCTTCTCAGAAAAATAATTTATATGTGAATCATAATCATATTGAAATACCCCTGCCAATATAAATGACACAACTACAAAGATAAAAAGCTTTGACTTCACTATTTAAATTCTCTTTTATTAAATATTAAAATAGTAAGAATTAACAATGCAGAAATATAAAAAATAGCATAACAAATCGAGCCTAAAATCATACTACTATCTAAATCAGAATTCACCACAATAGAATTCTTTATATTAAATTTTTCCAAATTGGGAAGTATATAATATAGAATATATGAAATTGTTTTTATAATTGGATTTACTATTTTATCCTTAAATTCATTAAAAGTCCAAATAACATGGCCAATCAAATATAGAGAAATCGTAAAAACTGAAGATAGAATGGGAGTTGAAAATGAGGAAAAGAGTAGAGAAATTGAAGTAATTATTAAAAGCTCAAAGTACAATAGAATAAAATAAACCAGGATTCTAACATCAAACTCACCTGAAAATAAAAGCATAAATAAAAAAAATATTATAACCATTGAAATTAATGCAACAAATAATGTTAATGCAAGTCCAAAAAATTTCCCTATTATAAAACAACTTCTAGAAACGGGTTTACTCAAAATATTATAAATTGTTTTTTTTTCGATCTCCTTATAGACAAGATCTATTCCAGTAAAAATAGCAATCAAAACACTAAAAAAATTAATAGAAGCCAATCCCAGATCTTTTAATACTTTAACTTTATCTCCAAGTGTTAAAAGAGTTACTAATTTTGAACTCAAAACAAAGAACACACCAAAGAATATAAGTAAATAATAAATTTTGTTTCTTGTAGCCTCTTTAAACGTGTTTAGAGCAATAGCTCGAATTTTCATCCCTTTATTTCCTTTAAAAATATATCTTCAAGACTCATTTTAATTGGAATAACTGAAACAATCTTTCCATGATTCATTATAATAAATTCAATAATATAATTAAGCTTTTCAAAATCTTTCAATTTAGTAATATAGTTATTATCCTTTAATTTAAAACCTATATTATTACTTTTTAATAAGGATTCATCAACATCTTTAAAAACAACTTCGTAATACTGAACACTATGAGATATTAAATCAGAAAGTTTCCCCTGTTTAATAATCTCCCCTTCCAATATTATTCCAACCGTATCAACAATCATTTCCATATCTTGCAATATATGAGATGAGAAAAAAACAGTTTTCCCAGAGTTTTTTAATGATATTATTAAATCTCTTAATTCCTTTCTCCCAATCGGGTCCACACCAGAAAAAGGTTCATCAAGTATGACTATCTCAGGATCATTAATCAATGCTTGTGCAAATCCCAATCTTTGGATCATTCCTTTAGAGAATTTTTTTAATTTCAGATCCTCTTTACCTTCTAATCCAACTAATTTTAATAAATCCTTAGCTTTATTCTTTACTTTTTTCACAGGAATAGAGAAAAGCATTCCGGAAAAACAGAGCAACTCTTTCGCTGTTAAATAATCATAAAAATATGGGTGTTCAGGTAAAAACCCTATTTTTTTTCTCTCTTCAAGAGATCTGGAATTTTTACCGCAAATAAAACTTTCTCCTGAATCAAAAGATATTAATCCAAGCATACATTTTATTGTTGTTGTTTTACCAGCTCCGTTTGGCCCTAAAAAACCATAAATTTCCCCTTTTTCAACACTTATATTAATATCTTTCAAAACATTATATTTTTTTAGCATAAAATTTGAAGTAAAGGTCTTTTTCAAACCCATTATCTCTATAGCCTTCATCACTCTAATTTTATTACATTTTTAAAAAAATATCCAGCTCAGCTTTTCCTTAAAAAGGTGGTTATTCAATCTCCTCTTTCTTTATTTTTGCCTGGGCAGCAGCAAGACGTGCGATTGGAATCCTGTAAGGTGAACAGGAAACATAATTCATCCCAACATTATAACAGAATTCAATAGAGCTGGGTTCACCCCCATGCTCTCCACAGATTCCAATTTTTAAATCGTGTCTTATCTCCCTTCCTTTATTTATCCCTATCTCCATTAATTTTCCAACACCTTCAGTGTCAAGCTTCTGAAACGGATCATTTGCCAACACTCCTTTCTTTACATACTCAGGCAGAAAAACTCCAGCGTCGTCTCTTGAAAAACCAAATGTCATCTGAGTCAAGTCATTTGTTCCAAACGAAAAGAATTCAGCTTTTTGAGCAATTTTGTCAGCAACAAAGCAAGCTCTTGGAATTTCAATCATTGTCCCAACTTTGTAATTTACCCTATCATTCTCTTTTTTAAAAAGTTTTTCAGCTCTATTATCAATAATTTCTTTTAAAAACTCAAACTCCTTTTCAGTACCTGTTAAAGGTATCATTATTTCTGGGAATACCTTAACACCCTTTTTTTTAACTGATAAAGCAGCTTTGATTATTGCATCTGTCTGCATTACTGCAATTTCAGGAAATGTAATTGCTAACCTGCATCCACGATGACCTAACATTGGATTAAATTCTCTAAGGCTTTCAGTTTTTTCCTTTAACTGATTGAAATCCATACCCATTGTTTTTGATAATTCTCTCAGTTCCTCATCTTTGTGAGGTAAAAACTCATGAAGCGGAGGATCAAGAAGTCTTATAGTTACAGGATATCCATCCATAACTTCAAAAATTCCAATAAAATCATTCATTTGCATAGGCAAAATTTTATTTAATGCTTTTTCTCTGCCATCCTTATTTTCAGAAAGTATCATTTCTCTTACAGCATCTATGCGGTCTCCTTCGAAAAACATATGCTCTGTTCTACAAAGACCTATGCCCTCAGCTCCAAATTTTTTTGCAACTGCACTATCCTGAGGAGTATCAGCATTTGTTCTTACACCCATTGTTCTTTCTTCATCTACAAATTTCATAAATCTCTGAAAATCTCCTGAAACTTCAGGTATTATCAGTCTTAACTTCTCATCACTTACCTCTCCTTTACTTCCGTTTAATGTAATATAATCGCCTTCTATAAAGCTCTTTCCTCCTATCTCGCAACTATTGTTAGATTTTATCACCAAATCTCCACATCCAGCTACACAACACTTTCCCATACCTCTTGCAACAACAGCAGCATGCGAAGTCATTCCACCAGTTGCAGTTAAAATCCCTTGAGCTGCATCCATACCACCAATGTCCTCAGGAGAAGTTTCCTTTCTAACAAGAATTACCTTTTCACCCTTTGATGCCATCTCTTCTGCCTTATCAGCTGAAAAAACTATTTTGCCTACAGCTGCTCCGGGTGATGCTGGAAGACCTTTTGCAATCACGTTATATTTTTCTTTAGGATCTATATTTGGGTGAAGAAGCTGATCAAGCCCGTCTGTAGAAACTCGCATTACAGCTTCTCTCTTTGAAATCAAACCTTCCTCAACCATATCCAAAGCAATTTTAACTGCAGCAAAGGCTGTACGTTTCCCATTTCTTGTTTGAAGAATATATAATTTTTCATCTTCTATAGTAAATTCGATATCTTGCATATCTCTGTAGTGCTTTTCTAAATGATCTCTTACTGAGAGAAGCTCTTCATATATCACCGGATTCTGTTTTTTTAACTCTTCCACATATTTAGGAGTTCTAATGCCAGCAACCACATCTTCCCCCTGAGCATTCATTAAATATTCACCATAAAATTTATTTTCACCAGTTGCTGCATCCCTTGTAAAAGCCACACCAGTGCCTGAAGACTCGCCAAGATTTCCATACACCATTGACTGAATATTGACTGCAGTCCCGAGCAACCCTTTAATATTATTTATCTCCCTATATTTTATAGCTCTTTCATTATTCCATGATCCAAATACTGCATCAATTGCTTTCCACAACTGAGCTTTCGGATCCTGGGCAAAATTTTCTCCAGTCTCATTTTTTATTATTTCTTTAAATTTAGCTAAAATTTGTTTAAAATCTTCAACATCTAAATCAACATCATCTTTCACACCTTTTTTAATTTTTTGATCATTTAATACATCTTCAAATTTATCACGCTCAACACTGAGCACAACATCTCCAAACATCTGAATAAACCTTCTATATGAATCATAAGCATATCTTCGATTATTTGAGCGTTTTGCCAGACCCTCAACAGATCTATCATTTAATCCAAGGTTAAGTACAGTATCCATCATGCCTGGCATAGAAATAGCTGCTCCTGAACGCACAGAAACAAGTAAAGGGTCATTATCATCACCAAGCTTTTTTCCCATTAGTTCTTCTAATTTTTTTAATTTCTCTTCTACCTCTTTCTTAAGACCTTCGGGATAATTCCAATTGTTTTTATAAAACAAATCACACACCTCAGTTGAGATTGTAAAACCAGGCGGTATTGGAAGTCCTAAATTTGTCATTTCAGCAAGATTTGCTCCCTTTCCGCCCAATAACTCTTTTAATTCCTTTTTTCCTTCAGTAAAATCTTTCGAAAAAAAGTATACATACTTTTTAGACATTTACTCCTCCTTTAAGAAAATTTTCAACTTTTCTTGTCAAACCATCATAAACTCAATAAATTTTATGCATTCAAATTCTAAAAATTTCAAAAATTTTTATATTCCTTATTCTTAAAACAGATTTCAAACTCAGTATATTCACCCAGTACTGAATTCACATTACAGACAGCTCCGTGATTTTCAATAATCCTTTCACATATGGAGAGACCTATCCCATAATTTCCAGGGGAATCAGAATAAAAGGGGGCCCATATTTTAAAGATATTTTTTTTACTTATACCAATACCATTATCTCTAATAGTCAAATCATACATGTTCTCTTTTGATACTGTTTTAATTGTAATGACCCCATGTTGCGTGTTCTTTGCCATTATTGCATGAATAGAGTTCTCAACAATATTTATTATTAAAGCCTCAACCTGCCCTGCATTTAAAAGATCATCTGAAATTTTCTCATCAGTATCAACATCGATTTTTATATTGTTAGTTTGCTCTATATCAGCAAAATAATTTGCTAACCCACAAATAATGCTATTTAAATTTTCCCTTTCTATTAGAACCTTATCACACTCAAAATACCCTCTTAAGATATTTATTAAATCTGTTAAATCATTTGTACTTTTTTCTATTTTCTTCAACTTCTCTTTAAAAAATTCATCTTCTGTCTTTTTAGATAAAATCTGACAATAACCTGAAATCGGAGTGAGCTTATTTTTGAGTTTATGGAAAAGTACAGGTAAGATTCCTATAACAACTTCTTTCTTTTCAAGCTCATAAAGATTCTCTTTCAACTCATCAATCTTTTTTTTAGCCTCTAAAAGTTCTTTTTCTAATTCTTTTTCGTTCATAATTTTATTTTCTAACCTCTTTTCCGGATTCATTTTTTTTCCAGGATTAATCAAATTATTATAAGACATTTTTCTTACAAATACAAGATTTGTTGACAATTTTAATTGCATGTAATATAATT
Organism: Candidatus Aminicenantota bacterium; assembly: GCA_030612495.1. Classification (GTDB taxonomy): domain Bacteria; phylum Acidobacteriota; class Aminicenantia; order UBA2199; family UBA2199; genus JAUWNT01. Next base: position 2,674 of record JAUWNT010000036.1, on the reverse strand, counting down.
GACTCTGAGTAAAAATATTTAACCAGAGGTAAAATGAAAGAAGCAATAAGAGATTTTATAATTAAAAAAGCAAGAGAAATATTTGAGCAAAAGGGATTCGGTGATACAAAAATAAAGAATATTGCAAATGCTGCAGGTATTTCCAAACCAACGCTTTATAACTATTTTTCAGGAAAGGATGATATTTTTCGTGCAGTTGTTTATAGTGCAAATTTCGAATTGGATAAATTAATTAAGCCAATTTTGGAAGATTCAGCATCATTTCCTGAGAAATTGAGAATATTGATAATTAGATTGTTAAGCCACATTAATGAAAATAGAGGAATTTTAAAAATTGTATTTTATGAATCAAAAATGTTTGTTGAAGCAATTGATAAAGAAGATTTAGGAGGAATAAAAAAATTTTTGGAAATTAAAGAGAAAAGGATAAAAATACTTGATGATTTTTTTATGGAGGCTTGTAAAGATGGTTATGTTAATAAAGATATTCCTGTAAGGTATATTACCTTATTTTTTATAGGTGTTTTGGGAGAATATAGTGTATGGCATGTTTTTAAAAAACAAGAATTTGATAATAAAGCTATAAGAGATCTGGCAGATATAATTTTTAATATTCTAAAAAATGGTATATTTAAAATAGAACTATGAAAAAAAATCTTAAGAAATATTATAAATGGAGGTTTTTATGAAAAAGGTGTTTTTCGCTTTTGTTTTTATTTTTATATCAAGTTTAGTATTTTCAGAAGAGGTAATAGAGCTTTCTATAGAAAAAGCTATTAATATTGCTGTTAAAAATAATTACAATTATCTAATTAGTAAGGAAGAAGTAAAACAATATAAACAAAGGCTTAAGCAGAGCATGGGTTTTTTACCGAAAGCTCATCTTGAAGGAGCAAAGAATTTATCAGAAAAGCTTATGGAAATAGAGATGCCACCAATGTTTCCAGGCGATGTGCCAAAAAAGGTATCTCTTGATTTTACAAAAAATTATGAGTTCACTTTTCAGATTGTACAACCCCTATTTACAGGAGGGAAGATATGGCATTCCTATAAAAATGCTAAACTTGATCTTAATATTGCGGGAGAAAAAGAGAGAAATACAAAAGATGAGGTAATTTTAAATGTAAAGAAGCTTTTTTTTAATATAATTGTAATGAAAGAACTACTTAAAGCCCAGCAAGAGGCAATGAAGCTTGCAGAGAGTAATTATAATAATATTAATGAAAAATATAAGCTTGGTATGGTTTCAAAGTATGACCTTTTAAGAGCAGAATTAAGTTTGGCTTCAATAAAACCAAAGATCTTAAATGTAGAAAAACTTTTAAAGTTACTGACAATAAACCTTAAAACAATGCTTAGAATTCCTGATAGAACAAGAATTGTTATTTCCGGAAAATTGGAACATAATAGTTATGAACTTGAATTGTCTGAATTTATTAAAAAATCATTACTGAATAGTTCGGAAATTCTTCAATTAAATATGCAATTAAAAAAGGCCGGGAATCTTTTAAAGATTGCTTATGCTCAGTATATTCCTGATTTTTCCATTATTGCAAGGTACAGCTATAGATCAGATGCTTTTAAATTCACATCTAATAATTGGGATAACAATTATACAATTAATTTAGGAATAAGCTTTCCGATTTTTACTGGACTTAAAAGGAGTGCTCAAATTGGTGAGATGAAAGTTATGAAAAAAATACTTAATTTAAACCTGAAACAGCTTAATGATGGAACAAGAACAATGGTTAAAGAATTATACTATACAATTGATGAGGAGTATAAGAATATACAAACAGGTCTGAAAAGTATAGAAACAGCCAGAGAAGGAGTAAGAATTGCAGATTTAAATTATAAAGAAGGACTGATTTCAATTTTAGAGTTAAATACATCTTTCAATCAGTTAACAAATGCAAAAGTTGCCTATTTACAGGCTGCTTATAATTATAAGATTGCTTTGTCAGAACTTGAAAAAGTATCTGGAATAAATATAAGTGGAGGAAAAAAATGAAAAAAGTTTATTTTGTCTTATTTTTAATTATTTTCGTATTATCCGGATGTAAAAAGGGAGAAAATAAAAAAGAAATTGCTATAAAAAAGCCCATTAGTGTTCAAGTCCAAAAGATTGTTAGAGGTGTTTTTTATGATGGCTTGAGTTATAAAGGAACTGTTTTGCCATGGAAAAAGGCTGCAATAGGACCAGATGCTTCAGGAAGAATATTTAAGATCTATAAAAAACAGGGTGATATGGTTAAAAAAGGGGAACTCCTTGCAGAACTTGATACAACCACTTTAAAACTTCAATTAAATCAGGCTGAAGCAGGTTTGGCAATAGCAAATGCTTCATACAAGGATGCAAAACTTAATTATAAAAGAATGAAAGCTTTGTATAAAAAGGAAGCAATTTCTAAGATGCAGTTTGAAAAAGCAGAGCTTAATCTTGAATCTGCTGATACTCAAAGAAAAAGTGCTGAAGCTGCAAAGAATATGTTAAAGCATACTTTGAGTAAATCTTATATGAGAGCACCTTTTGATGGGATAATTACCTCAAAAAATATGGAAGAAGAGGATATGATAAACCCAAATATGGGCAGGAGCTCGGGTGTATTAACACTTATGGATTTAAGAAATGTAAAAATCAGTCTGAATATTGCTTCAGAAGATATTGAAAAAA
>JAUWNT010000268.1 GCA_030612495.1 Candidatus Aminicenantota bacterium | reverse complement strand
CGATTATAGTAAACGTTTTTTATTACCCCCGTCAATTGAGGAATGGATTCCCCCAGACCACCCATCACGGTTTATTAGAGAATTTGTAGATAAATTAAATTTATCTGAATTGGGATTCAAAGAGCGCGAGGTTGAGGAAGGTCGTCCCAATTATTCCAATAAATTGCTGTTGAAGATTTGGTTATATGGATACTTTGAGAAGATCTACAGCACCAGGGAATTAGAAAGAGCCTGCAAAGACAGAATGGCACTGGTTTGGTTAACCGGGATGAACTATCCGGATCATAATACCATATGGAGATTCTTTAGGAAGAATAGAAGGTGTATAAAGAATGTATTCAAAAAAACTGTACATATAGCCATAGACAATGATCTGGTAGGTTTTGCCCTGCAAGCAATAGATGGGACCAAGATCTATGCAAATGCTTCGAAAAACAGAGCAATTCACAAAAAAGATTTAGAGAAGTTGCTATCAAAATTAGATAAATCTCTTGATGAGATAGTAGAAGAGATAGATGAGACTGAGAAGAAAGAATCATCAAAAGCATCTTATACACTTCCCAAGAGGTTACAGAATAGGGATAACCTGTCAAAATTAATTACAGAAAGTCTGGATAAATATTCGGAATCCGAGAAACAGGAACTTAAAAAAAGAGTCCAGTCAAATTTAAAAGAATTAGAAGATAAAAAGAAAAAGACCTTAAGCCTAACGGATAAAGACAGCAGGATGATGAAAAACCACTCTTCAAAAGATTACTGTTATAATGCTCAAGGTGTTGTTGACGAAAAGAACCAGATAGTAGTAGGTGCAAAAGTGACTAACGATGAAGCTGACAGTCATCAGATGACAAAGATGCTAGATGAATCAAAATCCAACTGTAATAAAAAATCAAAAGAAACTTTGGTGGATGGAGGATATTTTTCAGGATCAGAGTTAAAAAAGGCAGAGGAGAAAGGTTACTCGGTTTTAACACCCACCCCGGGGAAGGTAGGTAAAAGTACAAAAAAAGGCCAGAACCCGGAATTTTCAAAGAGTAAATTTAAATATGATCCTAAAGAAGATGTTTATATATGCCCATTAGGGGAGAAATTAGAATATTTAAGTACAAGTAATCGTAAATCAAGAGATTACCCAATAAGAAAATATGGCTGTAAAAATTATAGAGAATGTAAATTCAGGGATGAATGTTCAAAGGATAAAACTGGAAGGAAGATAGACAGAACTCCATATGATGATTCAATATACAGGCAAATTAAAAAAAATAATCTTGAAAATAATAAAGAAATTTATAAAAAAAGAAAACATATAATAGAACCTTTGTTTGGCTGGATTAAATATAATAATGGTTTTAATAGATGGTTTTACAGAGGGTTAATAAATGTCGATGCTCAGTGGAATCTGGTATGTACCGGTATCAATTTACACAAGCTTTTTAAGGTCTGGAAGGAAAATGACCTAGAGCTTGGATAAAAACAGGGATGAATAAGTATAAAATTTGAGTAAATTTTGAAGAAACAATTAAAGATATTGATTTGATTTACTGAAAATGTGAATTTTAAAAAATCCGGGTATAGTGCTTAGAAAAAATGGTTTAAAACACTGTTTTAAAAAGATTTTGAGACAGCCAC